>CALMJO010000149.1 GCA_937864375.1 uncultured Spirochaetota bacterium | reverse complement strand
GCCGCTGGCGGGGAGGCCGCCGCGGACGCGCCGGGACTGCCCGTGATCGCCCCCGAGCCCGACGCCGTCGCGAGTCCCATACAAATTGCGCACAACGTCCCTCCCGCGGGGAGCATCCTCGTCGTCGACGACGAGCCGGTGAACCTGCAGGTGATCGAGCGCCAGCTCGCCGCCGAGGGCTTTCGCGTGCGCACCGCGGTGCACGGTCCGGGGGCGCTGGAGGAGCTCGAGCGCGGCGGCCCGTTCGACCTGGTCCTGCTCGACGTGATGATGCCGCGCGTCTCCGGGTACGAGGTGTGCCGGCAGGTGCGCGCGCGGTATTCGGCGCACGAGCTTCCCGTCATCATGCTCACCGCGCGCAACCGTCCCGGCGACATTCTCACCGGCTTCGAGGCCGGCGCGAACGACTATGTCACCAAGCCCGTCGACAGGGCGGAGCTCATCGCCCGCGTGCAGGGGCTGGTCTCGCTCAGGAAGTCGGCGGCGATGGCGAACGAGCTCTCCCTCATCAAGCGCGACCTGAGCATCGCGCACGAGATCCAGCACGGGATCCTCTTCAAGGATCTCCCGAAAGTACCGGGCGCGGCGATCGCCGTGCGCTACCGGCCCATGCGGGAGCTGGGGGGCGACTTCTACGACGTGCGCGCGGACGGGGAGCGCGGCATTGCCGTCCTCGTCGCCGACGTTTCGGGCCACGGCGTCGCGGCGGCATTCCTGAGCGCCATGCTCAAGGTCGTCTACTCGTTCTCCCGGGCGCACGCCAATACGCCGGGCGCGCTCCTGGGGCTCGTCAACGGGAGCATGGCCGATTACACCGGCAGGCAGTTCATCACCGCCTCCCACGCGCGGCTCGACCTTGACGCGATGACCATTCGCTATTCGAGCGCGGGGCACTGGCCGCTGGCGATCTGGCGTCCCTCCGGGGACCGCGTCATCACCGACGATTTCACGAGCATCCCCATCGGGTGGCAGATGGACCAGCGCTACGAAACGCGCGAGGCGGCCCTCAAGCCGGGCGATCGCGTCATCTTCTACACCGACGGCATAATCGAAACGAGGTCCCACGGGGAGGTGCGCGAGATGTTCGGCGAGGAGCGTTTTCACCGGCTCATACGCGAGGGAGCGGGGCTCGACGCGGACTCCTTCGCCGACCGGGTGCTTGAATCCGTCCGCGCCTATTCCACCGATGCCGACGGAGACTGGCTACAGGACGACATCACGATAGTGGTGATCGATGTTGGCGGTAGGGAAGCGTGACCTCCGTAACGTGTGGAATCCGCGGCCCAAAAAAAGCTTGAATTCGCCCGGAATAGCGCGACAATAGAAGGGTTCGCCGAGCTCACGCGCGGCGGCAGGATTGTTGCAATGCGCTATAACGTCCAGATCCTGAATTTTACGAAGCTCGTCACCGACAAGGTCGACTACCACTCGCTGGCCTTCAAGGTGGAACTGGGAAAGGTCGCCGATCTCAACAGCTCGAAGAGCCTCCGGATTCTCCTGGAAACGCTCATAGGCGGCGGCGCGCTCAAGATCGTGGTGGACCTCAAGTCGCTCGAGCAGATCGACAGCTCGGCCATCGGGATCATCATCAACGCCACCAAGCTTATCCGCCATAACAAGGGGGACATGGTGCTCATGAACGTCTCCCCGGACATCGACCCCATCTTCAAGGTGGTGAGCCTGCACCGCTTCATCAAGATCTTCAGCTTTGAATCGGACGTCGTCGACTATTTCCGGGTCGTATGAGCCCCCGGGAGAACGGATGATGCTGGAACTGGAAATAATCAGTCTCTCGTCGGTGGCCTCGCAGGTCATTGACTACAACCTGAATATCTTCAGGGTAAACGTGAATTCCCCCTCCGTCGACCTCAACACGGGAGCGGCGCTCTCCGTGTTCCTCGAGACGATCATTCGCGGAGGCGCGCAGAAGATCGTTGTCGATCTTAAGGCGGTGCAGCAGATGGACAGCTCCGGGATAGGGGTGTTCATAGCCGCGGCGAAGCTCCTGAGCCCCAGGAACGGGGAGATCGCGGTCTTCAACACCCAGCCCGACATCAAGAGCGTGCTCAAGACCATCAATCTTCACAAGCTGGTCATGGTCTTCAACCTTGAAGCCGAGGCGATGAACCATTTTCGCTATTTATAACGCTCGTTAACCCTCTAAATTATTATTTTTTCGAAAAAATAAAAATTAATTTGCGATTAATTTGATCGCTCCCTTGATTTTTCGTATATTGTTATGGTTTGCGTGGCAGCAAATCTAAGCGTGACGGGAACGTCAAGATGAAAGCGTGAGAGACATGAGTACGAAGGGACATGCGGCACGGAAAGCGTGCGCCGGGATATCGGCGCTTTTTGCGGCATGTATTTGTTTGGCCCTGTACGGATGTTTCAGCGACAATTTCAGCAGCGACGTGGAATACGTGAACGAGAAGGAAGCCCAGGGAAACGGAACCGAAGAATACCCCGTCGCCGGAAACTCGGGGACAATCACCGTTTCGGAAGCATTCTCGGAGAGCGCCATTTTAACATGGACCCCGGCCTCCGACACCATAACCCTCCAGGCGTACCTCGAATACCGGGTATACTATTCGACGAGCAACAATATCCGCACCGTCGACCAGATCGACGAGAATCAGGCCGTGATAACTCTGGCCGTCGACTGGACGCCTGCGCTTTCGACATTTAATGTCACGGGTCTTTCTCCCGGAACCTTGTACTATTTCAATGTCCTGGTAAGAGACGGTGATGGAAACCGCACCGCCTATACACCGGCGTCGGTGGCGACGATCGCGTCGAACACGCCGTCCTTCAAGGCCAGGTCCTCGGCGTCC
>CALMJO010000148.1 GCA_937864375.1 uncultured Spirochaetota bacterium | reverse complement strand
GATCGCGAACTTTGACGGCATTCTCGCCGCCACGGACGCGGTGATGATCGCGCGGGGGGACCTGGGCGTGGAGCTTGATCCCTGCGCGCTTCCCGAGCTGCAGAAGTCGATGATCGAA
Organism: uncultured Spirochaetota bacterium; assembly: GCA_937864375.1. Taxonomy (GTDB): domain Bacteria; phylum Spirochaetota; class UBA4802; order UBA4802; family UBA5368; genus FW300-bin19. The sequence goes on along the minus strand of CALMJO010000148.1, from coordinate 3,785 downwards.
AAATGCAACCGCGCGGGCAAGCCCGTGATCGTCGCCACGCAGATGCTCGAATCGATGATCGACAACCCGCACCCGAGCAGGGCGGACGTGAGCGACATCGCCAACGCCCTGTACGACGGCGCCGACGCAATCATGCTCTCGGGCGAGACCTCGGTGGGAAAATTCCCCGTCGACTGCGTGAAGACCATGCGTCATGTCGCGGACCTGACCGAACGGACCTTCCGCTACCGGGGGCACAAGTCCGCATTCTGCCGGCTCGCCGGTCTCGCGGAGGGGCGCTAATCCTGACCGGTTCTTGCCGGGGGCTGGAATAATTACCTGTAATTGATTGCGCGGAACGGTTCGTCAGTGCGCGTGGGGGCTCGCCGCGACGAGCACGAGCCCTGCGCCCGCCATCCAGGCCCCGGCCCACACCTGCGACAGGGGCACCGGGAGCATGAACACCCCAAAACCGTACAGGGCGAGTCCCACGAGCGCCAGGATCCGCGCGAGCACCGCGTCCCGGGCGATGAGCATGTAGAGCGCGACGGCGCTCATGTAGAAGATTGCCAGGGACGCGATCCCGGGGATGGGGTTGGTGCCGCGAAAGAGGTTGAGCGCTATTTCTCCGCCGGCGAAATAGCGCCGTGACGCCGCGAATTCGCTGTAGAACCAGGGAACGGAGCAGGAGACGAGTATAAGCGCTGCGCCGGTCACCCCTGGGAAATTGCCTCTTCCCCATGGCGCCCGCTCGTACAGTGTCTTAATTCGTTCCCGCAGCATGGCGTATGCATCGTAACGGAAGCACTGTATGTATCGCGACGGGGTGTGTCCACAAGAAATTTTGTTTTTCTTGTTGACAGTATCCGGGGGTGGTATATCTAGTTCGCGTGCGTCGGCCGAGAGGCTCCACGCGCGGTGTCGCATACGTGCCCGCCCAGGTGGTGGAATTGGTAGACACGCATGTTTGAGGGGCATGTGGGAGAATATCCTGTAAGGGTTCAAATCCCTTCCTGGGCACAAAAATGAAGGCGCGGAAACGGTTCCGCGCCTTCATTTTTGGTTTCAAAGTACCCGCAGTGACCCAGCGCTCCTGTCATTGAAAATTTACATCATCTTTATAAATCGATAACGTAATATTGTTGACAGTGGGTATTATTTGCTATATTGATCTAACACTTTGTTTAATAAAACTTATTGACAATTAATGGCACATAATTACCATGAGTGAGTACTTACTCATAACGGCACGTCGAACATGACGGAATGAGTGTATTTTTCAACCGCCCCCTCATGCGTTTCAGCGAATCGTTCGACAATGTAGAGGAGGGAGGAATTCTTGACCAGGAGGACGCGATGATCAATTACAATATGCAGAGCGATTACGAGATCATTGCAAAGCACTGCCCGCGCTGCGAGGCGCTCGTAATGGCGGCGGTGGTGCGCACGGTGAAAGGCGAGTTTTACAAGTACCGGGATCTCAAGTGCTCCCGGTGCGACTGGAACAGCACCGGCATGGCCATAAAAAATTCTTGATAATTTCCGCGCCTTGCGCATTCTGACACAAACCTGATTGACTGCCAGCAGCTCGCTACGCTGGCGTTTTCATTTTACAGGCGTGAAGCAAATCCAGCGGCGCATCTCCCTGGCCGGGCGTATTCATGAATGAAAGAGAAGGGAGGGCGCCGATCGACAACTACCGGGGTACAACTCATGGCAATCGAACAGACTCTCATAATCGTCAAGCCGGACGGGCTCGTGAAGTCGCTCACGGGAAACATCCTTTCACGGCTCTCCGAGGCTAAGCTCATCATCGTGGGCGCCAAAGCGGTGCGCGTCAGCCGCGAGCTCGCGTCGACGCACTACGAACATCTCATAGACAAGCCTTTCTTCCAGGAACTCATCGACTATATCATGGGAAAACTCCACGGGGGCAACAGGGTCGTGGCGTTCGTGTACCAGGGTGAAAACGCGATCCAGCGCATCCGCGACATCGTGGGACACACCGATCCCGAAAAGGCGAATCCCGTAAGCATCCGCGGCGCGTACGGTCGCATCACCACCTCGGGCGTGTTCGAGAACGTGGTGCACGCGTCATCGAGCCCCGAGGACGCGGAAAAGGAGATCAAGCTCTGGTTCCAGCCCAGCGAGCTCGTCGAGGACATTTACCCGGTCAAGGAGACCGTGGTCAAGGAAATGAAGACGCTCGTATGGGCGTAGGACGCGCACGAAACGGGGGAGAATCGGCATGAGGGTAATATTGCTGGGCGCGCCGGGGGCGGGGAAGGGGACAATCTCGACCCTGCTGGTGGAGCAGTACGGAATCGTTCAGATATCGACGGGCGACATTCTTCGCAACGAGGTGAAGAAGGGATCAACGGTCGGGAAGGAGGCCGCCGGCTACATGAACAGGGGCGCGCTCGTCCCCGACCAGGTGATCATGGAGTGCATCCGCGAGCGCCTCAAGGAGCCCGATTGCGCGAAGGGATTCATACTGGACGGCTTTCCCCGCACCAAAGCCCAGGCCGATGCGCTCAAGGCGCTCCTGGCCGGGATGGGGCTCGTCCTTGACGCGGTGGTGAACCTTGAAGCGCCCGAGGACGTGCTCCTGCGAAGGCTCACCAGCCGGCGCACGTGCTCGAACACGGCCTGCCAGGCGATATTCAATATCTACACCAAGCCGCCCAGGGTAGAGGGAAAATGCGACGTGTGCGGCAGCGCCATCGTGCAGAGGGACGACGAGACCGAGGCGGTGATCCAGGCCCGCCTTTCGACGTACCGGGAGAAGACGGCGCCGCTCATCGACTACTATGCGAAGGACCCGGTCTTCTTCGCGGTGCCGTGCCTCGACGCGAAGGAATGTTTTGCTCAGATCGGCGCCCGTTTGAAGAAATAGCCTTGACTCATCCGTGCATCTGACGCAGTAATGCACGAGACGATAGTCGTCCGGAGAGGTGCCAGAGTGGCCGAATGGGGCGGTCTCGAAAACCGTTGAGGGCTTTGCCTTCCGAGGGTTCGAATCCCTCCCTCTCCGCAGAAACATTCCCTGAGAGCTAAAAGACGTAGAAGAAAGGGAGATGTGGGGATAGAAGAGATTGAAGAGATAAAGGATTTAGGTATTACAGGCATATTATCCATCAACTACCCGATCTCCCGAACACTCATCTCTTCCATCGCCTTGAATCCTTTATCTCCTAATCTCCCTTTCCGTTGCCATGGTCCTTTAAATTTACTATTGACAAACATGCACCCCTGTTTTACCAAGTCAGGGTGCTGCGGCACATGTCCAAAAACCCGGAGAAGTGTCTGAGTGGCCGAAGGAGCACGGTTGGAAACCGTGTGTAGCGCAAGCTACCGAGGGTTCGAATCCCTCCTTCTCCGCATCCTACATAAAAACGAAACGCGATGTCATACCAGGTAATCGCACGGAAATGGCGCCCCCAGGAATTCGACGGCGTCGTCTTCCAGGACCACGTTTCCCGCACGATCAAGAACAGCATTAAAAAGGGGCGCATCTCGCACGCCTACCTGTTTTCGGGTCCGCGCGGCGTGGGGAAGACCACCATGGCGCGCATCCTCGCGCGCGCGCTCAACTGCGTGAACGGGCCCACGGAGAACCCCTGCGGCGTGTGCGAGCACTGCACCGAGATCCGCGCGGGAAGCTCGTTCGACGTGATCGAGATCGACGGCGCCTCCAACCGCGGGATCGACGACATCCGCGAGCTGCGCGAGAACGTGAACTTCGCGCCCGCCAAGTGCCGCTACAAGGTCTACATCATCGACGAAGTCCACATGCTCACCAAGGA
>CALMJO010000147.1 GCA_937864375.1 uncultured Spirochaetota bacterium | reverse complement strand
CCCGCGTTCCTCCGACCGGTATGTTCGTCGGCACCGCATCGTGTATATTGATCTCGGCAGGTGCTGTTCCCGTACCGGATACCGTGAATGTATAAGTATTTTCCGGGGCAGCCGTGTTGTTAATAATAGTCACTGTATCCGTAAGCACTCCAGTCGCTGTTGGATTAAATACAATTGAAAACGTCGTGCTCCCTCCACCCGTTACGCTTGTCGAACCAGGTTGAGCCATAACTGAAAAATGCGTGCCAGTCGCTGTTCCGGTAGACACAAATGTCACCGGCGGCGTCAGCGTCAACGTGTTATCCCCCAGATTTTGAATTAAAAAAGTAACGCTGGAGCTCGAAGAGTTAACCACGGTACTCGCGAATGTATATGTCCCGCCCGGTCCGGGCGTCGTATCAAGCAGGTTCGTCGAACCCTGCTTCACATTGATATCCTGAAGGGCAATCCCTGTTCCGGAAACGGTAAAGTCGAACGTTCCTTCATCGCTGTCGCTGTTGACGATACGGATCGTTGTACTGTCGGGTCCGCTCGCAAGGGGCGTGAACGTGACATCGAAGGTATACGAGTTATTGGGAGGCAGCGGATTTACGCCGACAAGATTGCTCACTACGAATCGTGGATTTCCGCCGAAATTCGTGATTGAAGTCAGATTCAGATTCGCGTTTCCCGCGTTAAAAATAGTAAAAGTTTTCATCAGAGGTGCTAAAACAAGTGTTGATCCCATCGTGAAGCTGTCGCCGTTGCGAATCGCCGTCAATCCCTGCCTCACCGCAATCTCTTCCGCGGTGATATTCACCGTACCAGTCACAGTAAATTGATAAGAAGCTTCGTCAGCATCTCCATTCATTATTGTAATCGTCGCTGTTTTAAATCCTGCCAAACCAACAGCATTAAATGTGATAGTGAAAGTCCTTGAGCCACCTGCAGGAATATCTGCAAGCGAAAATGGCGTTATTGTAAAATCCGCGGGAGAGCTGGATATGGCCGAAGCTAAAGTTAGATTTGCCATCCCTAGATTATAAATAGTAAATGTCTTCGGCGTCGCGCTCGTCCCGAAATACCTGCTGCCGCTCCCGGAAAAGAGGTTATTCCCCAGGTCGTCCTGGATATTTATTTCCGGCGCGGCAACGCTTTCAATGCCGCTGATATCAACGGTGAAAGGATTTTCCGCGTCGGTAGTATCGTCATGAGCTATGATGATTGTTGCCGATTTGGTGCCCGGCGTGCCGCTTGTCGGTGAAAATGTAATGGTGAAGTCATCAAAGGTACCCGCGGTGTATGTTTTTACTGCCGACCCCAGGCTCAGCGAAAATTCGCCGGGATCGGTTCCACCCAGAGAAATACCCGTAACAGTGAGGTCAGCATCACCCGTATTCTGAATCCTGAATAACATTGCGCTGCTTGAAGCGCCCGTTACCACTGTTCCTAGCGGATAAGGACCGGTTCCCGATAAGATATAGGACGCCCCTCCTTTTAGCACAGTTATCTCGGGACCACCGGTTGATCCACCACCTCCCCCGCCGGTTGAAGTCTGATTTGATGTGCCTCCGCACGAGACAAGGGCCATACTGAGAAGGATTACCAATCCTGCAATAATACCTTTTTTCATTTTATTTGCCCTGCCTGTCTCCACGATATTAGCATATCAAACCTATTTTCTCAATATCCGCCCAATTGTGCTTTTAATGCAATACCCTAGATAATATAATAGTAGATAAAAGAAAATGTGCGCAAAAATATTTTTTTCTGACTAAATAGCCATTCCGCTGCAGTTATTTATATATAATCGATATCGATAATATTATTCTATTTTGCAACTATTACTTTTTCGAAAGAGTTAAGAATCACCTTGCCCTTAGTATTTTTTGCATATATCTGCATATAATAAAGTCCCACACCCACTTTATTCGACGATTTATTTGATCCGTTCCAGCCTTCTTCTTTTATATTCTGCCCCCCCCTGCGAAAGGCTTTGTCAATAAGCGATACAATCAATCTTCCCTTGATGTCATAAACGGTAATGGAGACATAGGCATCTTCAGAAAGATAATACGAAGGATAGGCGACAGATTCCGATTTTTTACTCGTGATTACATTGTTTAGAACGCGTGTCGGGTGCGGGGTTAGTTTGGGAGGCGCCACGATCGTGTAAGTCCATTCATCATCATTGGGATCCAGGTCGCTCATATCCATGTCTGCGAACGCGGAGCTTCCCCTTCTCACTGTTTCCACGACAAACCTGATGGTATTTCCTGTAAAAAGGATGGGTGGAGTGGTCTTCGTGGGAATATAGGCAATCCAGGTATTGGGTGCGGGGTTTGTCGCCTCGACAGAGAGCAATCGGCAGGGACTGCCGAACGCCGCCGTATTTGCTTTGTTCAGAACGGTGTCAACCATGTTGGTAGGTTCCGAAGAATAATCCGTATACCATACCCGTACCACCTCCGGTTCTTCACCGGAGGAAATAATATTCAACTGGACCTTTGTGTTTATTTCGAAAAGAGGGCGCGTCGATGGAAGACCCGCAAAATTCGTATATGAATGAGGGTTTGTCGGTTCCTTGGGATACCCGTCGGAAATGGTTACCAGTATGGAATACGGCTGTGTCCGGAAGGTTCTCGATCCCGCGGGGGGAGCTGCATTTGCCTCGGTGATCTCGTTTCCGAAAACATCCACCGCGGTGATGTAAAAATCATAGCCGGTAAAGAGCTTCAGGTTCGTGATGGTAGTGTATTTCCACCCATTGACGTCGAATCGCTTTACGGCATCGGACACGGGCGCGGGGAATGGATTGTTGGCAAGGCCGCGCAGCGCGGCGTCTGTCGCGCCATTCCAGAGTTTATAGGTCGATGTCCCGGTTTCCCTGTAATACACGAGGTATTCGTAAAAATCCTGATCGCCCGCAGCGGTCGTGTCAAGGGGAGTCCAGTAGAGCGAACAGGAGGATGTGGTCGTAACGACCTGCTGGAACACAATGGCAGGCGTCCCGGTGGAAGGGGCGTCGCCCCTGTCCCAGCGGATTGTTTCCGAGGCAGAGGAAGTGATGACGCCGCTCGCATAATCCCCCGAAACCGCCGTCACGGTATAACTCCATGGTACAGTGCTTCCGGAAGTCAGCCAGGCAGGATTGAATCCCGATAACGAATCATAGGGTATCGCGGCCGTGCCCGTAGCTGACCCCGACGGTATCACGACCGTAAAAGTGTCGGAATTGGTTCCATCAGTGTAAGAGACGGTAAAACTAACCGCACCATACATGGGGACCTGGCTCCCTCCTACATTCATGGTTGCGGTGAGCTCAATGCTTGTTCCAGGTATCCCATACCCGCGATAATAATTGACCGGCACATAATCGGGCGGAAAGCTTGTAGGGCCGCGCCCTCCTCCCCCGAGGAAACGGATATTTGATATGGTGACTGGATAGGAAACTTGAGCATGAAGACTGCTCGAATTCAGAGCTTCAAGGGCTACACCCATGAGCAGTAAAAGAATAAATAAATTGATTTTTTTCCGTACTTCCTTCACGATATCTCTGATAAGTTTATATATATATTAAATATAAAAGATTGCCTATCTTTTAACTATAATCGATGCATCGCAAGCAATTAATGATTAATATTTGCCCATTTTGGATAAAGTGAAAGTATTTTTTAGCGGTTGGGCGCAGTGATGATAAAAAAGAACCTGGTAACTATAGTAAGTATCTTCTTCGTAATTGCGGGGACGCTCACCGGATGCGGATTGGCGGACACCATTGTATTCGCTCCAAAAAGTGTTTCGCTGCCTTCCGGTGACGCCGGAAGCCTCCGCCCGTATATCCAGTCCGTTTCGCCGGGGAGGCTCCAGACCCTTGACATCCCCAAGACCATGCCGACCGATATTTTACCTGAAAACCCCGGGATAACGGTGGTATTCTCGCATATCATGGATAACCGCGTAGCAGACGGCTTTGGCGCAATGTCCCAATCCCTTGCGCTATGGGACGAAATAAACGCTATTCCGGTGGACGTAACTCCTGTTACTGAATCAAAATACTTTGTCGTCACTCCACAGATTTCCGGCCTCCCCGTGGGTGCTTTGAAGCCAAATACGAAGTATGTGCTTCGCGTATACCGCACCGCGTATGCATATCGTGAAATTAAAACGGAGAGCGTTTCGCGAACCTCAAATACGGCCACAATTGTTACGGGCACCACCAGTACGGGCGCTCCGCATGGTCTTGCCACGAATGACAGCGTCGTGATAACCGGAATAACCGCGGGTCCTGGATTTAACGCCGGTCCTGTAACGGTAACGGTGACCGACACGTATACATTTACCTATGCCAATCCAGGCGCGAACCTTGCGACAACAGCCGATACCGGGGGACGGGTATATTTCGGCGATCAATCGCAGTATCTCCGGTTCGACAATCTCGTGGAACTTCCCGCTACCAGCCTGAATCCAGGTGATCCGGAATATGTCGAGTTCGCGTTCCAGACTACAACGACGACCCAGTCCGACCTCCTACCGCCCACGGTCCTTTACACGGAGCCCTTGAACGGCTCAACCGGCGTCGACCCGACCGGATTTATCGAAATCACGTTCAACGACAACCTCGTTCCCATGATCGATCCGAGCACGGTGAATACTACATCCGTAACCCTCTTTGACGCGACTAATGCGCTGCCTGTCCCGGGAATGGTCGAATTCATAACTACGGATACCGACTTCAAGACCTACCATTTCCACCCCGCCGATTTTCTTCTTTCCAACACCGATTACCGCCTGCACATCTCTACAGCGGTAAAAGATTTCGCGGGGAATGCAGTCGTCGAAAAATATGTCGATTTCACCACGGGGCCATAGCTCAGGAGCCACATAGTTGTTAACAAAGAATATCAATCGAAAGGATGCTGCGCGTCAAAATCCGGCAAATAC
>CALMJO010000146.1 GCA_937864375.1 uncultured Spirochaetota bacterium | reverse complement strand
GAGATCTAGTACGGTCTCGTGGGCTCGGAGATGTGTATAAGAGACAGCACTAAATACGATGAAAAGCGAAAGGCGTGTAAGAAAAGGGGATGGGGAGATGGAAGAGATCGGGGGGATGAAAGATTTCTGACATATTGTCGAATCACGGCTTTTGTGGATGAGGATAGATCTAATTGCACATTGAAGCTGGAAAAGATTTCTCACCCTGAAAGGCGGGTTCGAAATGACATATGAAAAATAGACGGGCCGGTCAGCCCGGAGTGAAAATGGTTAATAAACGATACTTGGAATAGGTTGAGAGAATAAATGCTTTGAGCCTGTCATTTCGACGAATCCCGGTCTTTCGGGATGAGGAGAAATCTCAAAGCTCGCACCGGGTTCAAGATTTCTCACCCGAAAAGACCGGGTTCGAAATGACAGAGGAGATAAAACCCAATTCATTTGCCTTCATCACCATCATCTCTAAATCCCCCTATCCCCTACTCTTACACATGCGGCCGTGAAGATTCGTTGTGTCAAACAGGACGCGTTTCCTTCCTGAGCCGCTCAATCAGCCGCGCCAGGAAATCGCGCGCGTCGTCGGTCACGACGTAGTCCGAGATGTCGTTGATGGGGGCCGAGCGGTCGTTGTTGATCGACACGATGATCCCGGAATCGACGATGGACGCCGTGTGCTGGATCTGGCCCGACACTCCAAACCCCAGGTAGAGCCTTGGGCGTATGGTCTTTCCTGTCTGGCCGATCATGCGCTCCTCGCCGCACCACTTGTTGAAAACCGGCACGCGCGTCGCGCCCACCTCGCCGCCAAGCGCCTCCGCAAGGTCAAAGAGGGCGTCAAAGTGCTTTCGGGCGCCAAGGCCCCTTCCCCCGGCCACCACGACACCCGCCTGTTCAAGCGGGACGCGCGGCTTGTCCCAGCGCGTGGGATTTTCAAGGTGCGTGATTCGCGGTTCGGAAAGGTTGCAGTCAAACGGGACGGTCTCGACCGTCACCGTACGGCCGGCGGATTCTTTTTTGTCGAAGACTCCCTGCTGGACCGTAGCCATCTGCGGGCGGGCGTGGGGGCAGATGACGGTCGCGATGGCGTTCCCGCTGTAGGCCGGGCGCTTCATCACGAGGAGCCCCTTCCCGTGCTCGTCCGAATCCATGACGGAAAGCCCCGTGCAGTGGGAGGTGAGGCCGGTCGCGAAGCGCTGCGCGAGACGCGGCGCGAGGTCGGTGCCCGCCTCCGTGGAGGGGAAGAGCATGACCGAGGGATTGTGCGCGCGGATGAGCTTTTCGATCATGTCGGGAAAGATCGCGCTGTCGTAATGCTTGAGCGCGCGGTCGCTCGCGCAGAATATCACGTCCGGCCCGTATTTCTTCACGACGGGAAGGTACTGCCCGGCGTCGAGCGCGAAGACAAGCGCGCACAGCCTCCCGCCCAGGGAGTCGGCCAGCTCGCGCCCAATGGTCAGGAGCTCCAGCGCCCCTTCTAGCACGCGCTCGTGGTCCTGGATCTCGGTGAAGACCCAGACGTCGCTCGAGGCGGTTCGTTCTTTTGCGTTATGCGCCATATGACTAGTACCGCAGTATATTGTGCTTCTTGAGCCGCTGCATGAGCCCCTCGACCTTTTCGTCGGTCGTCCCCCGTATCTCCTCTCGCCCCCGGCTGTGCGCGAACACCTCGGTGCCTATGACCACGGTGGGCGAGCCCGCCGTCCCGTACTCGTCCGCGCTCCCGCCCACGTCCGCCATCGTCATGACGGTGAAGTCCTTTCCCGTGCAGCTTTTTAAATCAGCAAGGCGCGGCGCGCGCACGCGGTTCGTGTTCCGGGTGGCCGCGAGAAGCACGGGCAGCTCCACGCGTATCTTCTGGTACTCGTGCCCGTAAAGGCGCTCTATGACCGCATGCCCGTCCTCGATCATGAGGTCGTGTATCTGCGTGATGTGCGGCAGGCCCAGAAATTCCGAAAGCTGGTAGCTCACGTGCGCCGTGTTCCCGTCGATGGCCTCGAACCCGGTTACGACGACGTCGAACCGTCCCAGCTTGCCGATTGCGCGCGCGAGGATTTTACCGGTGACCAGCGAGTCGGAGCCCGCGAACGCCGGGTCGCTCACGAGAACGCAGTCGTCCACGCCCAGCGCGTACGCCTCCGCGAGCGTGTCGGCCGCCCGGGGAGGTCCCATACTGATTGCCGTCACGCGCCCGCCGCAGGCGTCGCGGAGCTTGAGCGCGAGCTCGACCGCGTGCAGGTCGTCCGGATTCGCGATGTTTTCCGCGGAGGCGCGGTTGATCGCGCCCGTCCTGGGATCGAACGATGCCCGGTTCGTGTCGGGGACCTGTTTTATGCAGACTATGATTGATAGCATGATGCCTGTTTCAGTACCGTACTTTACGACGTGTAAGAAAGGGGGATGGGGGGAGGGAAGAGATGGATGAGATAAGGATTTTCATTTTCTGCTCCCGTGCAATCCCGATTAAAATGGTTACAATAATGCGCGGAGGTTTCACTCCGCCTCTCCTGCCATTTCGACGAGCGTTGCGAAGAGAAATCTTGTCCTTCGTGAATGCACTTGAAGATTTCTCCCTGCGGTCGAAATGACTAATTCATAGAAGCAATCCCTAATCATTGATCAGAATGCGGGAGTACATGTTGATCGGCTTTTAAAAATTAAAATCCTTATCCCCCAATCTCGTCCCATCCCCCTATCCCCTTTTCCTTTAATCCTTTCCTTATAGCTTCGAAAACTCCTTCACGATCGCGTTGCCGATGATGATCTTCATGACCTCGGATGTTCCCTCGTAAATCTGCGTGATCTTCGCGTCCCGGAAGAAGCGCTCCACCGGGAGGTCCTTCACGTAGCCGTAACCGCCAAACACCTGGAGCGCCTCGGTGCATACCCTCATGGCGACGCCCGACGCGTAGAGCTTGCACATGGCCGATTCAACGGAATAGGGCAGCCCCTGGTCCTTGAGCGAGGCGGCGCGGTAGATGAGCAGGCGCGCGGCGTCGAGCTCGGTGCGCATCTGGGCGAGCTTGAAGGAGACGCCCTGGAAGCTTCCTATGGGCTTCCCGAACTGGGTGCGCTCGGCGGCGTAGGTCGCGGCGGCCTCGTACGCCGCCATGCCTATTCCCAGCGCCTGCGCCGCGATGCCGATGCGGCCCATGTCGAGCGTCTGCATGGAGATCCGGAACCCGTCCTCCACCCGGCCCAGGACGTTTTCTTTGGGAACGCGAACATTATTGAAGAAGAGCTCGGAGACCATGTTGCCGCGCATGCCCATCATGTCCTCGATCTTTCCCACCTCGAAGCCGGGCATGGATTTCTCTACTATAAAGACGGCGATGCCGCCGGTCTTCTTCCCGGGGTCCACCGTGGCGCCCACGAGGAAAAGTCTCCCGGTCCCGCCGTTGGTGACGAAGGCCTTCTGGCCGTTCAGCACCCAGCCGTCGCCGTCCGGGACCGCGCGCGTCCGGATGGATGCCGCGTCGGAGCCCGCCTGGGGCTCGGTGATGGTGAAGCCGCCCAGCTTTTTCCCGGACGCAAGGTCGGGCACCAGGCGCTCCACCTGCTCGGGCGTGCCGAACTTTAAAATGGGCGCGAGGCACACGGAGTTGTGCACGGTCACGCCCAGGCCCACGGCGGCGCTCACGCGCGAGAGCTCCTCGATCACGATCGCGTAGCTCACCGTGTCGAGGTCCGCGCCGCCGTACTTCTCCGGCGCCTGTATCCCCCACATGTTGAGCCTGCCCATCTCACGCACGATCTCCGGCGGGAGCGGCCGCGACTCGCGGTCGAGCGTGTTCGCCCATTCCTCGAGCGTTTCGGTCGCGAACTTCCGCACGCTCTTGCGGATCATGAGCTGGTTCCTGGCAAGGGTGAAATCCATGACGATAGATATGAAGGAGTCGCCCCCGGGTCTGTCAAGCAATGAAATTTTTTTTGGGGGGCCGAATCGCATACGGGCGGGGAGCGGCGCCGGCGGAGGTTCCATGCATTTAGTGCTTGATGGCCGTCACGTACCGGTTTATAATCCTCCCGAACCAGAAGGAGACCACCATGAACCCGAAAAAATGCGCCTCATTGATACTGGCCCTCTCTGTCGTCCTGACCGGTGCTCCCGCAACCGCCGAGGAATGGGGCCTGTCCGGCACCATCGGTACCGGGAATTTTGACTTAACGTCCAAGCCCTACCTGCTGCCCCGCACGGAGGCGTCGGGCACCATGAAGAGGGCGGGAGCGGCGCTGGTGATGGTATCGGATCCCTTCGCAGAGTCCTGGATGGCCGCCAGGTTCTCGCTGGGCTTCGAAAAGGTCGCGCTCGATTCCGGCGGCTTTACGCGCGGCGAGTCGTACACTATCTTCAGTGCCGACGTCGCGCTCAAGATCCTTCTTGGGGTGCAGCCCGCGTTCCGTTTCTGGCTGGGCCCGGAGCTGCGGCTGGGGCTGGTGAACGGGAGCGGGGGCGAATTCACCAGGAACGCATCGTCAGACGTGGTTGGCCTGGGCGCGATGCTCGGCGCGGACCTGTACCCGGGCGAGCAGTTCGGGGTATCACTCGCGGCGGGGGCGCGGGCGGAGAAGTACACCTCGCGGTCGCAGTACCCGGAGACCAGGATTATAAAGGGCGGGGCGAGGTACGTTTTTTTCATGACGACCCTGATGGTAAATTTCGACGAGCGCGGCGAAAAATCCCGTGCGGGGGCCGATGAATAGCAAAGGCCGGCCTGCGGCCCGGGCTTTTTCCCGGAAAGAAATCAACCCATGACAGTTAAAGGATTATACCAATGAAAACTGCCACCGTGACCCCGGACCTCACCCCCGAGGAAAAGAATTTGTTGAACGCCATAGCGACGACCAGGTACGAGGGCGGGATCGACTACCCGCGCGCCCCCTGGGTCGAAACGCTCTGCCCGGACAGGAACGCAAAGGCGGTGCTCAAGCGCCTTCGCGGCAGGGGACTGGCCGAGGTGGGCATGGGGGGCACCGTGGCGGGCGATTTCTACACCGCCTGCTGGCTGACCGAACAGGGGGAAGCCGTTTACCGCGGCCTGGAAAAGGATGCCCGTTGACGCGCGGTGAACCGGAGCGCGGCCCTTCCCCTCAGAAATGATTTGCCGCGATTGTCCCGTGTGAACGGAGAGCCCGCATGAAATACCCGCATGCGGCGGGAGCCATCCCGGGGCCCGCGCCTTTTTTGCGCGGGAAGCGGGAGGGTGTGCATTATTTTCTTGCGAATGAAATTACAGCGGTTAGTATGTATGCAACCTAAATGACAACGGAGAACTGCAATGCTGGAACGAGTCAAGGGAGCGGTCATACCCCACCTTATTGGATTAATACTCCTGGTGGGAGGGTGGTTCCTGAGCATCACCTACGTGGGCCTCGCGCGGTTCGAAACCAATGTCCTGTTCACGAACACGACCGGCGCGGGATTGCTGATGATCATCGTGGGCGCTTATTTCCCGGATATCTACATAGGCATCAGGGACAAGTTCAAGAAGTAGGGCGACCACGTTTCGCCTCTCTCGAAATCGGCGGAAGCCCGCCACCGTTTTTTGCTGCCGTGCGACCGGGAGGTTGCTCACCGGCGGCGAGGATCAACGCGGGCGTCTCCGCATCGCGCTGAATCGCTTTTTCCAGGAAACGCAGAGAAGCTTCCTTATATCTGCCCGGTAATGAAAACGAATCCTCACTTCGCGGCAATCCGCAACACCCTCGTGCTCATGGTCTTCATCGACATGGTCGCGTTCTCCATTATCTTTCCCATAATTCCGGATCTCATGGAATACTACCTGGGCGCGTTCCCTGGAACCGGGGGAGACGGCTTCTGGCATGTGGCCGGCACACGCGTGACGCTCACGCGAAACGACGTTGCGGTGGTCCTGGGGGGAGCTCTCACCTCGATCTGGGCCTTTCTCCAGTTCATCACGGCGCCGCTGTGGGGAAGGCTTTCGGACAGGATCGGCAGGAAAAAGATACTCATCCTGAGCGCGGCCGGCCTTTCGCTCGCCCACGTGATCTGGGCGTTCGCGACGTCGCTGCCGGCGTTCTTCGTGTACCGGGTACTGGGCGGGTTCATGGGCGGGCACATCGGCGTCGCGCACGCGGCCATGGCCGACATCACCACGAAGGCGCAGAGGACGCGCTTCATGGGCATCCTGGGCGCCGCGGCCGGGTCGGGGATGATCATTGGCCCGGTGATGGGCGGGCTCCTGGGGCATTCCTCCATGCAGGATCTCATCTCCCGCGTCCCGTTCTTTCACCCGTTTTCCCTGTGCGCCTGCGCCAGCGCGCTCCTCTTCGCGGTAAACGCGCTCTTCCTGCTGCGCATGCCGGAAACGCTCAGGAAGCATGACGCGGAGGAAACCGGGGAATACACGGCCCTCCAGTTGAAGCTGGACGCATCCATCCCCGGCTTCGGGATCCTCGCGGCACTGAATTTCATTTACTGCTTTTCCCTCGCGGGCGTGGAGCTCCTCCTGCCGTATTTCTACAAGCAGCGCTACGGGCTCGCGCCTTCGTCCATAGGCATGGTGTTCCTTTTCATAGGCATCGTCATGGTGGCCTCCCAGGTCGCGCTCATCCCGTACCTGGTGAAGCGCCTCGCGGAGGGAAGAATTATCCTGGCGGGATTCTCGTGCATACCGATTCCCCTGGCGCTCACGGTGTTCTATACGCCGGGAGCGGCTCATTCGCTCGCATTCATCTTCCCCGTCGCCCTGGGCGCCTCGCTCATTGGGCCCGCGATCATGGGTAAGGCGTCGCACCTGGTGCCGCCGGAGCGGCTGGGACACTGCCTGGGGATCATCGCCTCGTACGGCTCGCTGGCGTACGCCCTTGGACCGCTCATCACCTCCGCGCTCTACGGCGGGCTGGGGCTTGAAGCGAGCGCGATCATTTCCTCGTGCCTGTTTGTCATGGGGGCGGTGCTTGCGACAAGGATTGACGGCGGGGAATCCCCCCGGGCCCCTCTTTGATAAAGAGGGGGATGTGGAGAATGGATGCAAACTGGCATTTACCTTTGCTCCCTTTGCTCGGGGGAGCAGTGGCGAACTGGATGCTCCGATAGTCCGCGCAAATAAGTCATTCCAGCTTGCGCAGGCAAGGCCAGGAGGTTTCCATGTTCCAATTAACCCGTTAGGAAAAAACTTCAGCCTCCCGTTTGTGCTCCAGGAGGCTGTTTAGTGTAGTTTCCGGGAGCACGGCCTGCGACTAACACATCCCCGGCCCCGGCGACTATGAAAAGTCAGTGGATGCTATGCCTCATCCTCCCGCTTTCACCCTTGCGGCGACGCTTTCCGAAATACGCGTTGCCTGGGGATATACCGCGTCGGTAATGACCGCGTAAAGATAGTATTCCACCCCGGCATCGAACCCCGTGATGCTTGCGCCCGAGTTTATTCCTGTTCCCAGGTCCTTGCGAACGATTCCCGGCATGGTGGCCCCATTCTGTATCTTCTGGACGAAGACCGCCACATGCTTATCCGCGGCGAGAGAGGACTGGTCAAAGCCGATCGTAACCTCTCCGGGCGCGCTGCCGGTGGCGGCGGTAAATGCTTCAAGCGCCGGGATGCCAAGTTCCCTCGCGATGATCAACGGCATGCCGTCACGTTTAAATACGGTATTGGCGCCAAGAAATGCGGAGTACGCCTGAATTTTTTTCTTCTTCGCGTATGCCTTCCATGACGCATGCACGACGCCCTTGATCGACTTCCAGTCGACAGCAAGCGTCCGGAAGGAGCTCCTCACCGCCTGCTGTCCCGGCGATTTGGGGTCCTTGGGCTTCACGTAGGTGCGTATATAGGTATTCCCGTCCCTTGTGAAAAAAACGAGCCCGTCCACGTTGCGGCTGATTCCCTTGACTATCGCGTTTAATTGTGCTTTTGACATGATTTTCCTCGGTTGTTTAAATGTACGCGCGGGGTCTTTCCCCCTGTCCGCGCATGAATTAGATGTTGTTCGCGCATCCGCCGCGAGAGCCAGGGGCGGCCGCTCCCTGTCGTCTAACGGTGACGCGCGATATTGAACGCGTTCAGTATATAGTGACGGTTAGAGGGTCCTACGGACAAAATTTTTTTCGATTTATTTGAAAATTATGAAAATCGGGTCCCGGCGGGGGCGGTCCAAGCATGTGGCAAGCATGTGGTAAGCATGGGACAAGCATGTGGTAAGCATGTGGTAGTCTGCCAAGATGCGACGAAGGGCGTAGTAAAAGAAAATTTAATATGAAATCCTCGGCAGTTTTCCGGGAAAGGTGTCAAATCTTGATCAGAACCGGATAACTGTTCAATAATATACGACTGTTGGCAGTTAATCTGACGTATTTTTATTGATTTTTCCGATATTACGGAGAAAATTTTCGTCATATAGAAAGTGGTATTTATGGCGGAAAGAATAATGAAACGACTTGAGCCTATGGAATATTTTGCGCATACTGTTGCGGATAAACCTCAAAAAGAGTGGCATAAACTTGATGACCATTTGAGAAAAACAGCGGAATTAGCCGCCTCTTTCGCGAATTCCGATTCTTTTGCCAATATCTTTCGTGTCGCCGGGTATCTGCATGATTTTGGGAAATACCAATCGGCATTTCAAAAATATTTAAAGGAAGGAGGAAGAAGGGGAAGCGTTCCTCATGCCTCATGGGGAGCCGCATATTCGCTGATGCTAAAAAACCAGGAAGTCGCATTCGCTATTGATGGGCATCACAAGGGTCTTCCCGATAAATCAACTGCACAAGCTGATTTAGCGCCATTTATCAACGGTGAAATTCAAGAATTTGATGAGGTTGTTAAGGCATTTCATGATGATATTCTTATCGAAGATGCTCAACTCAAAGTCTCGATGCCTATTCTAGCTGCGTTAGAACGGGAAATGTTTATCAGATATATGTTCAGTTCATTGACCGATGCGGATTGGCTCAATACAGAATATGCCTGCAGTCCTCACCTTTCTTCCAAACGTGAGTCGAAAAGACTCAAATATGATGAATTCCTAAATAAAATTGAAAGAACCCTTCAAAACAAAATACAGGAAGGGGAGCTTAATGCGTTAAGGAGGAAAGCTCGCGAATTCGCATTGTCCAGGGCGCACATGTCTGTGGGGTTCTATTCAATGAATCTGCCAACCGGAATGGGGAAAACGCTGGCTTCTATGTCATGGGCTTTGAAACACGCAAAACAAAACAATTTAGAACGAATCATCATCGTGCTTCCATTCATCAACATCATTGATCAAACGGCAAGTATATTAAAGGAAATTTTCGGTGAAGAATATGTTCTCGAACATCATTCAGGGATCAATGACGACATTGGTTTCACTGAAGATGAACTCAATCAAGTGAACTGGAACAGGTTGGCTTGTGAAAACTGGGATTACCCGATAATAATCACCACCACGGTTCAGTTTTTTGAATCCATTTTCAGCAATAAGCCTTCAAAATGCAGAAAGATACATAATATTGCCGAGTCGGTTGTCATTTTTGATGAAGTTCAGGCACTGCCAAAAGAAGTCATTATACCTACGTTGACGATTTTGAGGAATATGCTTTCCATCATGAAAACCTCTTTTCTTTTTTGCACGGCAACGCTACCGGCATTTGAAAAGAGGGAATCCTTTGATGGCATTGAATCAATAATCCCTCTGGTTGATAATCCCAATGAATTGTTTCAGAGTACCCGCCGGGTGGAATATATTTCTGTAAATCGTTATGAGCCAGTTGATTACCCTGAAATTGTCGATATTGCCATGAAACAACGATGTTCAGTCCTGTCCGTGTTTAATACAAAGAAAGCAGCCCTCGAATTCTACAATCATTCGGCAATAGTGCAATCAGGGAGAAAACTATATCATCTCTCGACCGGAATGTGCCCTTCGCATCGCAAGCGGGTAATACGAGCTATACGTGATGATTTGCGTGAAAAGAAAGAAATATTAGTTTCCTCAACCCAACTCATTGAGGCGGGAGTAGACTTCGATTTTCCATGCGTGTTTCGTGAAATCGCGCCTCTTGAATCCATCATTCAATCAGCGGGAAGATGCAACAGGGAAAACTCGTTGGGTGGATACGGGAAAGTTTTCCTCTTTCGTCTACTGGATGCGGGCATGCCGGACAAGCAATACAGAACGGCTGCGGGATTCACTCTGGATATGATTATGGAAAAACCCGAAAGCCTATATGAACATTCGCTCTATCATGAGTATTATAAGCAATTGGTAAGTTTGTTTATCGATGGCGACGCCAGGAAAATTAACCGTTCAAGAGAAAACTTCGATTTTAAAACCGTGAGCGACTCGTACCGAATAATCGACAAGGCCACAAAAGGATTATTCATTTATAATTACAATGATGAGAGCAGAAAAATAGTGAACGAAATACAACGCAAACAATACCTGTCGCGTGCTGATCTCAGGAACATGCAGGCGTATACCGTGCAGGTATATGAGAATTTCATTTATAAAAACAAAGACTCGGTCGTCGAGACACCGCATGGCGTACTGATCTGGTATGGCGGTTACGATGAGGATCGCGGCATAACGGTGGATGCACTTCGCTCTGACCAGTTTGTGGTATGAAGGAGAACCCAATGATAGACAAGGAAATCGTGCGTATCAAAGTTCAAGGAGATTTTGCCTGCTTCACCCGACCTGATCTGAAAGTGGAACGAATGACATACCCGTGTATGACGCCCTCTGCCGCGCGAGGTATTCTTGATTCGATACTGTGGAAACCGGAATTCCAATGGTACGTGAGGCGTATTATCGTGCTCAATCCAGTGAGGTTCTTTTCAGTTAAACGGAATGAGATTAATTCAAAACAGGGCAGAAATCCTATTGTTATTGAGGACAAACGCGCACAGAGAAACAGTATTGTCTTGAGGAATGTCGCCTATATTATCGAGGCTTCCATTTATCAAAAAGAAACCACCGATAAGAACCCGCCGAAGAAATATGTTGAGATGTTCAAGCGCAGGGTAAGGAAGGGGCAATGCTACCGGAGACCTTATCTTGGCACGAGGGAGTTTTATGCCGAATTTTCCGAGGCGGATGGAAAAGAAATGCCGATTTCGGAACCTATTCCCATTGGGAGCATGCTTTTCGATATATTCTACGACGAAAACGGAAGCCCGAAACCGCTTTTCTTCTATGATGTATCGGTTGAGAATGGCGTTCTCAACTGCGAAGTTCCCGAAAACGATACAATGATGGAATCGAGTCATGTAAGACCCCCTGCGGACTCGGAGGTGAGTGCTCGCCTTTATGAATTCAAAAAGCATGACGAGGAGGAATTCAGCACGGAGGTCTCCTCATGATCAAAGAGCTGAGTGAACTCGGAAAAAAACTTAGAGAACAGAGTTCAGGGGAAAAGATCGTCCATGATGCACTAAAGGATGAGCCAATTTCGATTGATCTGATAATAAATAAGGATGGTTCATTTTATAAATTTGAGTCAATTGAGAGGATTTTCAGACCAGCTGAAGCAATAACAGCGAAAAAGGGTAAGGCTAGATTACTATTAGATAAAGCAGAGGAAGTGCTAGGTTATGCCGGAAATGGGAAAAAACACGATTTGTATATGAACAAGCTTCAGAAATATAGTCATTTAGATATGCTCAAGCCAGTATTTGATTTTTATGGTACTAATAAAGCCAATGGAATCGTGAAAGCACTTTCTGAGTTTGAAGTACAGGTTGATGAAAAGGAACGGACGGGCAATATAGCATTCAGAATTAGAAATGATGATAGCAGAATTCATGAAAAGCAGGAAATATATCGAGCAATAATTAGTATGTATGATCAGCAGAAAAAGGAAAAACTAATATTGGAGTCAGGAAGGTGCTCAGTCTGCGGAAGGAATGAGCATCCAGTTGAAGATGTGCCACATGGCATGATTAAACGAGTCCCTGATGGCCAGACAAGCGGATGTGCATTGGTCTCCTATAACGATACCGCTTATGAGTCTTACGACCTTGTTGGAAATATTAATTCGCAGATATGTACTGGTTGCGCAAGAACCTATGTCGAAGGGATGAATTGGCTTTTAAATAACGGCCATGTCCAGGTAATTCAAAATAAAAACGGGAAAGAAAAGGAGGTGTTTAAGTACAGCAATAGAAAGAATTTTGGCTCCGACACGGCAATGGTCTACTGGACACGTGACAATCAAAAGATCGCTGAACTTGATCTTTTCGATAA
>CALMJO010000145.1 GCA_937864375.1 uncultured Spirochaetota bacterium | reverse complement strand
CCATGCGATAGGGGTCGCCGCCCTCTCTCTCATTGACCGGGGGCTCCTGATCGCCGACGGTTCTACCTTGAAGTCGTCAAAGGGGGACGCGAGCGAGATTGCGCGCCTGCCGCTGGAAAAGGCCATTCTTCATGAATTCGCAGCCGCGAAGGACGCAGCAGGTCTCTACTCGGACAAGGCAATTGAGAAAGAGGCGGAAAAGATCAAGGGCGAATTGGCA
Organism: uncultured Spirochaetota bacterium; assembly: GCA_937864375.1. Lineage (GTDB taxonomy): Bacteria > Spirochaetota > UBA4802 > UBA4802 > UBA5368 > FW300-bin19. The sequence continues at coordinate 11,953 of CALMJO010000145.1, read as the reverse complement.
GATCTGGGTCTCATCCCCGATGCGGTGGTCAAGACGCAAAGGCTCTACCTGACCGTGGGGAGCGCGCTGCTGCTCGTGATTGTCGCGGGTGTAAAAATAACCATTGCCCTCCAGATACAAAGGCCCTTCCTGTTCCTGCTTGTTATGGCCATTATCTTCCCTGTTGTCCTGTACAAGCTGATTAATACCTTCAGAACAGTCCCGGGGAAGGCCTGCTTTGACGAGCTTCAGAAAACGTTTGCCGCTTTGAAAAAGCGCAGGGGATCAATCCGCATGAACGGTAAAACAAACGAGCTCTCGATCCTGGCGGCGGTGTTCGGCATGACCATGCTTCCCTCCGCAGCCTCGGACATGGTTTCCGCGATCCATCTAAAAAAAACAGGCTCCAGCGGATGCGGGTCCAGCTGCTCGTATGGTTCATCGTGCAGCAGCGGCGGATGCAGCGGGGGCTGCGGCGGCGGGTGCGGGGGCTGCGGATAAGCAAGGTAAAATCATGGCTCATTCGACTGCTGAGGGCAGGAACGGTCACATAGTAATTTGCGGGATGGGGCATATCGGGACCCGGCTCGCGGACCTGTTCATCCGGCTCGGGGAAGATATTGCGATCGTCGCGCTTGAAATTAAGCATGAAGACCGGCTGCGAGAGCTCGGGGACCATGCCCGGTTCGTAAAGGGCGACGCGAGCGACGAGCGCTGCCTGGTCGAAGCGGGGATCGGGAACGCCCGCGCCGTCGTCGCGGTCACCGATGACGACATGATCAATGTCTCGATCGCACTGCTCGTGAAGCGAATAAATCCACGGGCGGCCGTCGTCGTTCGCCTGTTCGATCAGCTGCTCGCCTCGCACCTGGAATCCACCTTGGGTATCCAGAGGGTCCTGTCGACATCCGCGATCGCGGCTCCCTCCTTCGTCGCGCCCGTGATCAACGACATGATCAAATCCACCTTCGAGGCAGGGGGCGTTTCATGGAATATCGAGGAAGTTGAAATCCCCGGGGCAGGTGATCTGCAAGACGCTGCTGAGCAGGTGCGCGCGCGCGGCATGGCTGCCATCGCGGGGAGCGGTGATGATCCTCCTTCTTTACCGTCGGAACCCCTGCGCATCATTGCCCTGAGGCCCCTGAGCGCCCGGAAAAAACCGGGAAAGCAGGGCGGCGGATGGGGACTGAAGGCCAGGACATTTCTTGCCGGGATAGCGTCATGGTGGAATGATTCCCCGCGCGTGGTGCGCCTGGCCCTGGCCTGGTTTTCCGCGGTCATTGTGGCGGCGGTCGCCCTGTTCCACGTGCAGATGAATATCCCAGTCGTGGATTCATTCTATTTCGTGGTGACCATAATCACGACGGTGGGGTTTGGCGACTACAACCTCATGAATTCACCCGGATACCTGAAAATTTTCGGGGCCTTCCTGATGGTATGCGGGGCCGCGATCCTGGCCGTGCTCTTCAGCATAATAACCGACGTCATGATAAGCACCAGGTTCAGGGACGTCCTGGCGAGGGGCGCTTCGAAATACCGCGGGCACATCATCGTGGCAGGGCTCGGGAACATCGGTTACCGCGTGGTGCGCGAGCTCGTCCACAGGGGCGAAACCGTCGTCGCGATTGAGCAGGACGAAGGATGCGACTATATTGCGCCCACGAAGGACCTGTGCCCGGTGATCATAGGCAGCGCGAAGGCCGAACAGACGTTCCTTCGCGCGGGCCTTCCCGGGGCAAAGGCGGTGATCGCGGTGACGGACGACGACATCACGAACCTGGGGGCCGGCCTCGCGGCCAAGCGCGCCTCGGCCTCGTGCCGGGTCGTCGTGCGGATATTCGATTCGCTGCTTGCCCGCAGGATGCACGAGGGATTCGGGTTCGACGCGGTCCTGAGCGTTTCGCACGCGGCCGCGGCGACGTTCGCGGGGGCGGTCTTTTTCCCCGATGTCGTGCATGGACTGGTGATAGGGAGTTCCCTCTTTATGATATTTTACAGGAAGGAAACCGGCCCCGCGCGCGATGCCCGGACGAATCCGGATTCAACGATGGAAACGATCCTCTTCGCCAGGAAAAAAGGGGAAACATGCTTTTCCCCGTGCGTTCCTGGAATTCCTTGTGAACCGGGCGACGAGATCATCGGCGTCCGCCGCCGCGTCCTGACGAACGAGGCGCTGACGTAGATGTTGAAGGATCGGGCTTTTTTTGGAAGGAAGACGGACTTTTTCACCCTGCAGTGGCATCTCACCAACGACTGCGGTTCGCACTGCCGGCACTGCTATGACCGGTCAAGGCGTGCGGTCCTTTCACTTGCCGGGGCGCGCGGCGTATTGAAAAATTTCACCGACTTCTGCTCCCGGAACAGGGTACGGCCTAGGATTAGCCTGAGCGGCGGCGATCCCCTGCTCTACCCCCATTTCTGGGAGCTATACGAATCAATTGCCGAAGCGGGGATCGCGTCATCCATCCTGGGCAACCCCGTGCCGCGCGGGGTGCTGGAACGTCTCATCGCGATACAGAGACCTCTGTACTACCAGGTAAGCCTTGAAGGATTGCGCGCCTACAATGATGGGGTCCGAGGAAAAGGACATTTTTCGCGGACGATGCGCTTTCTCGACCAGGCGCGCGGGCTTGGCGTGAGCACCCATGTCATGCTCACACTCGCGAGGGGCAACATGGAACAGGTAATTCAGCTGGGCCAGGAACTCAAGGGCATGGTAATGCGGTTTACGTTCAACAGGATGTCCCAGGTCGGCGAGGCGGCCAGCGTGGAGCCGCCTGCCCGGAATGAATACCGCATGTTCCTGGAAAGCTATCTTTCCGCCCGCAGGCACAACCCCCATTTTGGATTGAAGGACAACCTGATTAACATCATCCTGAAGCGACGCGTGATGAGGCTCTCGTCGGGGTGTACCGGCTTCGGGTGCGGCGCCGCCTTTAACTTTGTGGCCCTCCTCCCCGACGGGGAGCTGCACGCATGCAGAAAGTTCCCTTCGCTGATCGGAGATGTGGCACGTTTCTCATTCGAAGAACTGTATTTTTCTGAGGCTGCGAAAAAGTACAGGCGGAGGCCCGTTGACTGCCGAGGATGCGCCTTGCACAGAAGCTGCGGGGGATGCTTTGCTGTCGCGTACGGGCAGGGGCTCGATCCCATGCTCAATCGCGACCCGCATTGTTTTATCGCGGATGGTGAAGATTTTCCCGCCGCTTCGCCCTTATCCGGTATACCAGGTACACGGCAAGCCCCGCAACTATAACAATCGAAATAGCAATATTGTAGGTCTTTAACAGCATCTGCATCTTCGACTTCACCACGTCCCAGTTGCTACCCAGCATGAAGCCCGCGTGGATCCACATGAAATTCCACACCGCAGCGCTCGCCGCTGAAAGTGCGAGCACGCGCGGGATCGATAGCATGGAGATTCCCGAAACGATGGAAATGACTGAACGTATCCCCGGCAGGAAGCGGTTGCCCACGACGACCAGGTACCCGTATTTCTGGAACCAGAGTTCCGCGGACAGAATGCTCGTTGATGAAAAAAACCTGTAGTTCCTGTTCATGAAGAATTCCTTGCCCAGGAACCTGCCCAGGAGGAAGAGCAGCATGAACCCCACGAAGCTGCCCAGCGTGGTCGAAGCGTACACGAGAAAATAATTGAGTCGCCCGGTTCCCACCAGGAACGCGCCAAACGCCGTAATCGTGTCACCGGGAATGGGGGGAAAAAGGTTTTCGATAACCGCGCTGACGAAAAGCAGCGCGTAAAACAGGGTATCGCTGTAGGTAAGAAGGGAGTTGAGCTGGTCAAATATATAGTTTTCCATTCTTCATCCGTATCGCCCTGCAGAGGAGACGGGGCGATCAGTTTCCCCTGTAGATGTTTATCTCCGGGTCGTCATTGCATTTTTTGCAGAATGCGAACGATTCCGCGTGCCCGCAGCTGAATCCCCAGAGATCCAGGGTGCGGCATTCCCTGCACAGCGCCTTATTGCAGCCGTTGCAGATTACCACCGCGTCGCGCACGCCGCACACCTCGCATGTCCTGCCGTCGACTATGGTAATCATCGCCCGCGCCCTTCCACGATAAGTATAGCACGCGGATAGACAAGCGCAACAATCGCGTAAAGCTCCCATGCGAACGCGATGAAGCCAAGATATCCAAGGACGGGCATTTCGAAGAGCTTCACGTCGCCCAGGATGGGCACCGTGTATGTCCACTTTGTATAGGCCCAGTAATTCCAGAATTCCCACAGGTAGCCGCACAGGAGCCCCGCGAGCGAGAGGGCGGCGACGGGCCGGTAGTCCCCGAGTGACATGGCCCCGGCGAGGGAGGGTCGTCCCATCGAGAAATTGAGCGGCTCCAGGATGAGGACGAAGCCGGTCCACACGAAGGCTGCCGTGTACTCCGAAAGCCAGGTATTGGCGGCCCATTTCATGAAGAAGAACAGGCCCTCGTCGGCGGCGCGTCCCGTGTAATACATGGAAAAGGGTATGACGGGAATCGCGAGGAACAGGAGCCCCGTGATGAATGCCGAAGTCATCATGCGCGCGCTGATGCGAAGGGGCCTGAATGTGACAGGCTTCATGAGGTGCGCGACGACTCCGTATGTCAGGAGCACCCCGGGAATGATCGTGGAAAACGACCACAGGTAACCAAAATAACGTATTCCCATGTTTTCCGCCAGTCCCCTGTAGTGCCAGTTCGACAGGAATATGTTAAACCACTCGAATACCCACCAGCTTATGACCGAGATCGCGGCAAGCGGCACGACGGCGCCGGTTGAAACCAGGGAGCCCTTGCCGGAGCGCACCATCACGGAATCGAAGATGAGGATGAGACCGGTCCAGAACACGGGTGTTGCCCAGGAGGTCAGGGCGTCCAGCTGGAGAAAAACGCAGGCCTCCATCCCGGCAATGAGCGAAGCACCGGGCCAGAAATACGGTGGTATTTTCTTGCTCGTCATGGACGCCTCGGTGAATCGTTGTCGCACGGCATGGCGCTGAGTTTAAGAGTCGCGGTCCAATTGGGCAAGTAATTTACCGTTGGGAAGGCAGGCCCGGGAATACTGCCGGGAGTTGTGACGACTTTGCACATTGCGGGTATAAAACCCGGTGTAAAACCGGTAAAACTGGAAAAAAGTATTGACGCGCAGGGGACAAGGCGGTAAATTGTAATTGGTCGGACCACTCGGCCATTGGACGTGTAGCCATGAAAAGCGCACCACGCAAACTGGACCCCGTAGTCAAGAGCAGGCTGTACGAGGGCATTGTACGGCAGATCATGCACAAGATCATCACCGGCGAATTCAAGCCGGGGGAGAAGCTCCCCGCCGAGCGCGAAATCGCCGGCAGCCTCGCCGTGAACAGGTCCACGCTCCGCGAGGCCCTCAAGAAGCTCGAAGTCCTGGGCCTGGTGGACATCCGTCACGGCGACGGCATCTACGTGCAGAACTACCTGGAGAGCGGAAACCTCGAGCTCTTTCGGGAGATCATCTACCATGACGAGGTGCTCAGCCAGGAGATACTGGACAACGTGCTCGTGATTCGCAGGACGCTCGTCCCGGAGATGGCGGCGATCGCCGCGGGACTGAGGACCGGGCAGCACGTGAGGGACCTCAGGGCTGTCATCGAATCCGAGGACGACGATTCCATGCTGGAGAGCGACCTCCGCGTCCATCACGTCATCGCGCGCGCCAGCGGCAACATGCTCTATATATTCATACTCAATTTTTTCAACCAGCTCTTCAGGGACTTCGGGCACATCTACTTTGATTTTCCTGCGAACAGGAAACGGTCGGCAAAATTCCACAGGGACATTGCCGACGCGATCGAGGCTGGAAACCCGGACAAGGCGCGCAGGATAATGCGCGAGGTGCTCATGTACACAGAGGAGAGAATTCACGAATTCTACAAATCCGGCGAGTCCGTGGGACGCGGGGCCGCCGGGAAGGGGGCATAGCATGAAGAGGTTCATCGAGAATTACAAGGGCGAAGAATTCGACATTGCGGTGATCGGCGGGGGAATCACCGGGGCGGCGGTCGCCTACGACGCGGCATCCAGGGGGCTCAAGGTTGCCATCGTGGAAAAAAACGATTTCGGGTGGGCAACCTCCGCGGCTACATCAAAGCTCATTCACGGTGGGCTCAGGTACCTCAACAACATGGAGTTCGGACTCGTTAGGGAGTCGCTCAAGGAGCGGCGTATCCTGGAAAACATCGCCCCAAATTTCGTCTATCCAATACCGTTCATGGTGCCCAACTACAACCGGTTCAAGAACAACAAGTGGATAATCAGGATAGGGCTCACGCTCTACGACATCCTGGCCTTCGATAAGAAATGGACCTGGGACAGGAACAAGCGGATTCCCAATCATTCGAGCTACACGAAGAAAAAGGTCATGGCCATGGAGCGCAACGTGAAAAAACAGGGCCTCACCGGCGCCTCCGTGTACTACGACTGCCAGAGCATTTTTCCCGAACGACTCACGCTGGCGTTCATCAAATCCGCGGTGAGCTACGGGGCCCAGGCCGCGAATTACGCGAAGGTGGAGGATTTCCTGTACGCCGACGGGAACCGCATCACGGGGGTGATGGTGAAGGACCTTTTGACCGGGAAGACCGTCAACGTGAAGGCCAGGCTCACGGTCAATTGCGGGGGGCCCTGGGCGGACATCGTGCTCAAGCTCGCTCAGAAGGGCAACGGCAACCACCACATCCGGCGCTCCGAGGGCATCCACCTGATCGTGAAGGGCGCGATCGACCGCAACGCCGTGACCATGCTCACCCCCAGGGGACGGCACTTTTTCGTGGTGCCGTGGCGCGGCTATTCCCTGTTCGGGACCACCGACAAGGAATACGTGGGGGACCCCGATGAATATCGCGTAACGCGCGAGAGCATCGACGAGTTCATAGCGGAGATCAACGGGGCTTTCGGGGACGGCGACCTGTCATACAAGGACATCATCCACGCCTACGGCGGACTCCGCCCGCTCGTGGACACGCAGACGGAAGGGACCTACAAGTCCTCGCGCAAGTACGAAATATACAACAATGCGCTCCAGGGCTTCGAGGGGCTCATCACCGTCGAGGGCGGCAAGTATACCACCAGCAGGAACCTCGCGGTGAACGTGATGAAGATGGTGCAGGTGAAGCTCAAGACGCGCCTGCCAAAATCGAACACCGCGCATGAGTACCTGAAAGGGTGTGAGATCGAGAACATGGAATCCTTCCTGGACAGGGCCAGGAAGCAGAACCCCGACTTCAGCATAAAGACAATCGATTACCTCGTGAAAAATTACGGGACCGAGTACCTCGCGGTGCTCGAAATTGCGAGGGCCGACAAGCGCCTCGCACAGGAGGTGAGCGTCGACGGTGAGCTGCTCGCCGAGGCCGTCTACGCGGTGAGGAGCGAAATGGCGCGCACGCTCGAGGACGTGATGCTGCGCCGCACGGGAACGGGAACGCTCGGTTACCCGGGGGACGCGCTCGTGAAGAAGATCGCGGCGGTCGTTGGAAAGGAGCTCCGGTGGAACGCGGCGCGTCTCCGCCGGGAGATCGCCGGGATCAAGGCAAGGCTCGCCCTTCCCAACGGCGCGAAACGACCAAAGTAACGACCAGTGCCGCCCGCGCCGCGGGCGGCATCCAGCTTTCAATTTATGCCGGGGGAAATGTCATGGATGTGATGAACACGTATCGCAGTATCCTGAAATGGGGAGATCCCGCGCACGAGGAAGCATTCGATGCGCACATGCTCGGCTTCATAGGAAAGACCTTCGGCCTGTCGCAGGGCGACCTCCGGGAGAAATACCTTCCCGGGCAGGACTCGGTGCGGCTTAAAAAACCATCGATCCCCCGGACGGTCATCGCCGCGCTCGAAAAGATCGCGGGAAAGGAAAACGTGGCTGTCGGGGACTACGAGCGCGCGTACCATTCGTTCGGTAAATTCTATCTGGACCTCGTGTACCTTCGCCTTGGAAACGTGAAGAACCCGCCCGACGCGGTGGTCTATCCGCGCTCCGAGGACGATGTAGTGAAAATAATGGCGCTCTGCAGCGCGAAGAAGATCCCGATCGTTCCCTTTGGCGGGCATTCGTCGGTCACGCGGGGCGTCGAGCCCGTGAAGGGCGGGATCAGCCTTGACCTGACCCGCCACATGAACAGGGTAGTCAGGGTGAACGAGGTCAACGGCACCGTGACGGTGCAGCCGGGCATGTACGGCCCCGCGTTCGAGGAGTATCTCAACAGGTACAAATCGGGATTCACCTGCGGGCATTTTCCCCAGTCGTTCGAGTACTCAACCGTGGGCGGATGGGTGGTCACGCGCGGCGCGGGACAGGCGTCCACCGGGTACGGGAAGATCGAGGACATGGTCCTGTCCCTGAGGGTGGTTGCGCCGCGCGGCGTCATCGAAACCAGGGACTATCCCGCGGCGGCGATTGGTCCGGACATTGACCAGGTGATCATAGGCTCGGAGGGCGCGTTCGGCGTGGTGACCGAGGTTACGATGAAGATCAGGAAGCGCATGCCCGCCAGCACCGCGTACGTGTCGTTCATGTTCAGGGGCTTCACCGACGCCGTGCGCGCCATGCGCGAAGTGATGCAGGCCGAATTCGGGAAGCCACATCTCTTCCGCATCTCGGACCCCGAGGAAACCGACGTCGCCTTCAGGCTCAAGGGCAAGGACGGCTCCCTCGCGGACCGGATGCTCTCGCTCCTGGGATACAAGCCCATGCAGCGCTGCCTCATGTTCGTTGCCGTGGAGGGCGATCGCGACTACGCGAAGCTCGTGGCGAAAAAGATCAGGGCCGTCGCGAAGGCGAACGGCGGATTTGCGACGGGCTCCTCCCCCGTGAAGAAGTGGCTGGAGCAGCGCTACTCGAGCGCCTACCTGCGCGATCCCTTCATGGACCTGGGCGTCATGACCGACACGCTCGAGACCGCCGTGAGCTGGGAGAACCTGGTTCCGCTGTGGAGCGCCGTACGCACGTATATAAAGTCCCGTCCCAACACCGTGTGCATGGTCCATATCTCGCACGTGTACGAAAACGGCGCCAATCTCTACTTCACGTTCCTCTCTCCCATTCGCAAGGGCAAGGACGTCGAGGACTTCGTTTCGTTTCACAAGGGGATCATCGACACCGTGCATGCGAACAAGGGCTCGCTCTCGCACCACCACGGCGTGGGGAAGCTCATGGCGCCCTGGATGAGGAGAGAGCTGGGAACCACCGGCCTGGGGCTGGTGCAGGCGATCAAGGATTACTGCGATCCAAAGGGCATCATGAACCCGGGAGGAACGCTCGGACTGAAATAAGCCGGGCACCGCGAGAATCCTTTTTCGAATTTCCCCCGGCGCCGTGTTCTCGTGGTTGACAAACGGGCGGCGCCTGCTTCCATGTTTACCATGGCAGCGATCAAACCCCTCAGTGAATGTCCCGACTACGCACCGGTGCTCGCGTACTGGTCCTACAACCTCTGGTACCGGGCGCGCCCCATCGATTACGACGTGCTCGTGAAATCCTACCGGCAGCGCGCCCGCAACACTGGCGTACCGCTCGCCTGGGCGGCGGTGGACGAGAGCATGCCGGTGGGAATGGTTTCGCTCAAGAACGACGACCTCTGGACCCGGAAGGATCTCAATCCCTGGCTCGCCTCCCTGTACGTGGTGCCCGAATTCAGGAAACGCGGCATCGCGGAGGGGCTCATCCGCGCGGTCACGGAAAGGGCGCGCGAGCTCATGTTCGGGAAAGTGTACCTTTTCCTGGACGCACGGGACGAGGCGCACCTGGAGGAGTATTACCATCGACTGGGATGGAGCTACCTGGAGGACGGGATCGACAACGACGGGCTCCCCACGAAAATATTCTATTTCCAGCTCTGAACGGTCCCACCCAAAAAATCATTGAAACGACAGGGGGATATAGTATAGTAGCATCGGAGCATGGAAATCGCAGCGGGTGCTGCACCATGCCTGGATTTTTTACGGGAAAGGGTCTTGCGCGTTCAATGCACGAAACGTCACTCCACCGGGCACCAATTCCATTCATGATTGATGATAGGGGTCAACTATGCTAAGAAGGTACATTGTTCTATTTGCGGCCGCGGCGCTCTTCGCGGCGGGGTGCGAAACCGCCCAGCCCAAAACGGGCGCGGGTGAGTCCAACAAGCCAAAATCGAAGGTCGAGTCCGAGGCCGAAAAATTCCTGAAAATAGACAAGGATTCCCCGGAGCTTTTCAGGGTGCTCTGGACCTCCGAGCGCTACGCGGCCGTTCAGATGAATTTTGAAGACCAGCTCAAGAGGCAGGAGGACGCGGGCGGCGACAAGTACATGGCCGAAGAGCTCAAGAAGTTCGACAAGATCGACCATCAGTGCGAGGGCGTGCTATCCATTTCCATCCGCCCGGACAACGGGCGCATCGCGAAGGTGCGTCCCAAGGAGCTCACCTACCTCATGGAGATCGACAAGCTCATCGTGGAGGACATCCAGCGCTGGAACTTCCAGTTTCCCGCGAACACCTACAACCCGCCGCTGCGCTTCGACGTGCGCTACCGCGTGGTGCTGCGCAAGCAGCAGACGGACGAAGAGATCATGAAAGAGGTGCGGGAAAAGCTCAAGGAGAAGACGCCCCAGTAGCGCAGGGTGCCGGTCCCGCCGGGAGGCCGGGGCTTATAGCGTCGATGTGTTGATTATCAGCCGCACGGCGTGCTCGTCCATCTGCAGCTTCTTTGAAATGTCGACCGGGGTCCAGCCCTTGCTCGACAGGTCCCTCACCGTTTTCACCATGCCCTCGTTGATGTTCTTGCCCAGCGGCAGGTCGCCCTTGAGCTGGCGGGCTATGGGGTTGTTGGTCTCGACCGCCTGCAGGAAATCCGCGAATTGCTTCATCTTGCGGTCTGTCTGCTCGAACATCTGCTTGAGCCTGGCGTCGGTGCTCTCGATTTCGGAGCGCATGTTCTCCACGCGGTGGGACATCGCGTTGATCTGGGAGATGCGCTGCTCCAGGTGCTCGGACAGGCTCTCCAGCTCGCCGAACTTGTCCTTGACCTCCCGGATGTCCTGCTCGCGGGACTTGAGCACGAGCGTATCGCTCTCGATCGATTTAAGGTACTGGTTGAGCTTCTGGATCTTCCTGTCCGCCTTGTCGATCACGCCGTGGAAGGAGGTGATCTTTCCCTCCATGGTCCTGATCATCACGTCGGCGGTCTGGACCGAGTCGAGGTTCCTGCGGATGGCGTCGTCGTACTGGTTGAGGTCGGCGATCCTTGATTCAAGCGAGGCATAGCTCTGCCCGAGCGCGTCAATGCGCTGGTTCACCTGGTCGATCTTCTGGGTCTTCTGCTCCAGGCTTTCGGCGCGGTTGGTCACGTCGTCGGTGATCTCGATGAGGCCGGTGAGCTGGTTTTCAAAATGCTCAACCTTGGACTTGCGCGCCTCGTACGCCTTGATCTCCTTGTCCACGCTGCGCCGTATCTCCTTGAATCGCTCGAAGTCTTCCTTGAACCTGATGAGCTTCGCCGACTCGTCCCGCGCGTCGCGGATCACCGCGTGGTAGTTCTGGACGGCCTCCTCCACCTTGCGGACCATTTCCTCGTTGCGGGAGAATATCTGCTTGCTCTCCTCGTACTTGATGATCTCGGTGCGGATGTCGCCCAGGCGATCGTCCATCTGGGAAAACTCGTCCTTCATCCGGTCCATCTGCCGCGTCATGGTCGCGTTGAGCTGGTCCTCCATGGACGACAGCCTGTCGGAAAGCCGGTCGAAGCGCTCCTCGATGCCCTGGTATTCGGACTGGAGCTTCTCCATCTTCTCCTGGGCGGTGTCGGCAAGGGTGCGCTGCATCTCCAGGAACTTCTCGCCAAATTCCTCGATCTTGGCGTGCATGTCCGCGGCCTCGGCGCGCGCGGCGCGAATGATCTCGTCCTTCTTCGAGACGGAGTGAATGTTCAGGTTGTCCAGCTCGGTGCGGATCTTGTTTACCT
>CALMJO010000144.1 GCA_937864375.1 uncultured Spirochaetota bacterium | reverse complement strand
GGGATCGCGGTGGTCGCCGGCATATGGCTGCTGGTCATCGTACTGGCGCTCTGCTTTTTTTTCCGCCGGTAGGCAATTCGGCCCTCTCCCGTCTTGACGGTCTCGAAAGAACCGGCTATTTTTTACTACTGAATTTTTTACGGGGAGGCGGCAATGAAGACCATCGTACGTGCCATGGTATCGGTCTCGATCATACTTTTCACAGGGGCCGCCCCGGCGTCGTGAAACCTGGACCTTGAGGGCGGCGAGGTCTTCAACTCCTGCAACGACGTGCGCATTCCCGGCGACACGGGGACGCGCTTCTCGCTCACCGACGACCTCGAGGCTGATCCCTCCGTATTTTTCCGGGCGCGTGCGGGCTATGATTTTGGCGGGCCGCCACTCGATCTCCGCGCTCGTGGCTCCGCTGAGCGTGCACGCCGGCGGCGCCATCGACAGGCCGGTGAATTTCCAGGGCGTCTTGTTCACACCCGGTTCCAGGCTCGAGTCGAGGTTCAGGTTCGATTCCTGCCACCGCACCTGCCGGTACGATTTTTTCGTGTCCGATTCGCTTACGGCCGGCGCGGGACTCACCGGCAAGATTCGGGACGCATCGATCAGAGTTACGGACGGGACCAGCACCGCGGAAAAGTCGAACACGGGATTCGTGCCGCTCATCCACTTCCGGGTTTCCTGGTTCTTCGCGGGGCCATGGGGCCTTCTGGTGGAGGGTGACGCCCTTGCCGCACCCCAGGGCAGGGCCGAAGACGTTCTCGCCGCCCCCCAGTACCGCATCGGCGATACGGTTACCGTCAAGGCCGGTTACCGCATGCTCGAGGGCGGGAGCGACAACGACGAGGTCTACACCTTTTCCATGTTCCATTACGCGCTGGCGGGCGTGATCATTCGCTTCTGATTAATTCGAGTAAAAGGCCCCAACCGGAATAAAAATGATTGACTCCGGGTGTTTTGGCGGGCTTTAAGAATAGAAACAGACCGGAGTATCCGTATTCCAGAGGTAGATATGCTCCCAGCAAGCACCCGCATTTCCATTGCCGTCCTGCTCGCGTTTGGCCTCGCGGCGGCGATCCCCTCCTGCAAGGGGAAATCCTCGACGACGCCAGCGGGCGAACAGGTTCTTCAGTACGGCATCGTGATAAGCGACGACGCCAACCTGCGCGTCGACCCGCTCATCTATTCAACGCGCATCGCCCTGTTGAACAAGGGCGACAGGGTCGAAATAGTCGAACAGACGAAGGACAAGTCCTCAGCGGGAAAGACCACCGATTACTGGTACAAGGTGAAGATGGGGAAGGGGATCACCGGATGGCTCTTTGGCGGCAACATCAAGACCTTCAAGCTCACGCAGGCCGAATCCATCGACAGTTACGTGAACGCCATCTACAAGGACGAGGAAAAAAAGCTCCGCAAGGTGCTCTCCGGCAAATGGTGGAGCGTGGACGTGCGTGACGACTACACCAACCACGCGCTCGAAATCTACGAGGACGGCAAGTACAAGTCCTACCTGCGCGGCCAGAAGGAGATAGAGGGAGAATATTCCTTCAATTTCGTCGAAAACCAGCTCATCTTCTCCGAGGGGGCCTCGTTCAACGCGAAGAGCATCGGGTACGTCAAGAAGGGAACCATCTACCGCCTTCAGACCAAGATCGACGGATGGAACTTCCGGATGAAAAAGATCGTCGACGACATTGAGGCCGAAAAGGCGGAGAAGGAAAAAGAAAAGGAAAAAGAAAAAAAAGCCGGCAAGGATGCCGCGAAGGCGCCCGCAGACGGTGGAAAATAAACCGGTACGCATCAATAAGTTCCTGGCCGCCTGCGGCCTTGGATCCCGCCGCAAGGTTGAAAGCCTGGTGCTCGAGGGGCGCGTCAGGGTTAACGGTTCGGTCGTCACGGACCTTGCGCACCGGGTGAACCCCCAAAAAGACAGCGTCGTCGTAAACCGCACGCGCGTGAGCGCCGTTCCAGCCTTCCATTACCTCATGCTCAACAAGCCCAGGGGATACCTCACCACCGCCGAGGACGTGGAGGGACGCGCCATCGTGCTCAACCTCATTCCCGACCGCTTCCGCGACATGGGCGTGTTTCCCGTGGGAAGGCTGGACAAGGACACCGAGGGGCTCCTGCTCCTCACCAACGACGGCGACGTCGCCTACACCCTCACGCATCCCAAGTTCGGCATAGAAAAAGAATACATCGTGAACCTGGACCGCCCCCTGGAGGCGAAAGACAGGGAGCGCCTCGAAAAGGGCATTTTCCTTTACGGGAAAAAGACCAACCGCGCGTCTATAACGCCCGTTTCCCCCGCCGGAGACGCGGTGCGAATCACCATAAGCGAGGGGAAAAAACGCCAGATCCGCATCATGTTTTCCTCCCGCGGCTACAAGGTCAACAAGCTCAAGAGGGTCCGATTCGGCCCCATAACCCTGGGAAACCTGCATTCCGGGGAGTACCGCGCACTCAGGCCGGGCGAAGTCAAGCTCCTCAGGCGCCTGGTCAAGCCCCTGCCCGCCCCCGATTTTTCCTAAACGTATCAACCGCCCAGGTCGAAAATAAACAGTAGAAGTAATGTCGGGATTCGTCCGCCCTCGGTGCGGGGAAGAACGGGCGCGCACTTCGAGAAACACGGGGGAACCAGAAACCATATGCAGAACATGGATTTTCACACCAAGCGGTCCGCCAGGAATTTTCCCATGCAGCTTGATATCCAGGATCCCGAATACTTCACCAGGCTCTCCAACACCCATCATCAGGAAGTGGAACGCAACCGCAAGCGAGCGAGCCGGATGATGTCGTTCATAATTGCGCTGTGCATCATCTCGTTCACCGCGGGGCTGGTAATTGGAATAAAGTTCGCCTCCGGTTCCAGGACCGAAATAGTGGATGAGCATACCAAGAGGATGATGAGCGACATAGGAAACAGGATGTCGTCCTTCATGAGCGAAGAGGCTTCGGCGGAGACGAGCCAGGAGCATCCAAAGGGGAAGAACGTGTTCCCAAGAGAAGAGTATCCCTTCGCCATTAAGCTTGGCTCCGATTTCGACAAGGCCAGGTCGCAGGAGATCGCGGCGTTCCTTAGCGGGAAAGGCCATACGGTCATTCTTTCGAAAACCAACCAGAACTACCGCCTGTTCGTGGGGCCCTTCAAGGAAAAGAAAGAAGCGGAAATATCCTTGAAAAAAATTACGTCCTATCCGAACAAGGACTGGTCCGATAACGCCGCAATAGTCAAGCGTTGATATGCATGCAAAGATACGCCCCGCAGTCCCCGACGATATAGACGCGATACTCGCGATCCTGAAACCCTATGCGCGGGAGGGGCTCATCCTGGAACGTACCGCGGACGATATCCGGGAGGTTCTTTCGAGCTTTCTCGTCGCCGAGGTCGCCGGTTCCGTTGCAGGGACCGTCTCCTACCATGATTACGGAAGGCACCTCAAGGAGATCCGCTCTCTTGCAGTCCGCAAGGGCATATCCCGTCGAAGGATCGGTTCCCTCCTTGCGCTCAACCTCATAGGCTCGCTGCAGAAAAGCGCGGCGAACCCCAAGATATTCGTACTAACCTATTCGCCCGGTTTTTTCCGCAAGCTCGGGTTTGTCGAGGCCCCCAAGGAATCTCTGCCCGAAAAGATCTGGAAGGACTGCGATCATTGCAAAAACCGCGATAACTGCGGTGAAACTGCCCTGGTATACCGGGGGCTCCTCGGCGAGGTGAACTATGAGAAAATCAATCGATAAACGCAACACGGGACGCATCAGAACTCCCCACATTCTCGTTGAGTACAAGCTCAAGGGAACCGATGCGCTTTTCAAGGTTGAGCTCGTCAACGTCTCCTCGGGTGGCATGTGCTTCCTTAGAAACTCGGTGGTGGCCAAGAATGATATTCTCGTGATCCGGTTCCCCTTCAAATCATCGAAGGTCATTCTCGAGGCGCAGGTCCTGCGCATCGACGGCCGCGAGGTGGGAGTAAAATTTACGAGCCCCGAAGAGGAGATTGGACGCTTTGTCGATTCCTTTAACTACGAGTACGCGTCCCTGGCCAGCCAGGCGAAGGACCGGCAGCAGCCCCTCCTGTTTTCGAAGAAAACGGACGATGACGACATGGACCCGGACAGGATGCTGGAGATCGACTAATTCCCCGTCGTAATGATCCTGAAGTCCTTCACTAACTTTTCCAACGCCTGGATGTTCTCCCTGAACTTGTTTTCGGGAGAGATAATCCTCAGGCAATACACCCTGTTTTGGTC
>CALMJO010000143.1 GCA_937864375.1 uncultured Spirochaetota bacterium | reverse complement strand
GCCACTTCTCCCGCTGGGCCAGCACGGAGGCGATCCGCAGGGCCAGGCACTTCTTGCCCAGCAGGACGTTGCCGCCGTAGCCGCTGCCGACCGACCAGATGGCGTTGTCCTCGGGGAAGTGACAGATGAAGCGGCGATCCATGTTCAGGTCGGCCTTGCCGTGCAGGCACCTGGTGAAAATCCCGGTTTCGCCGAGCTCCTTCCAGGCGATGGCGCCCATGCGCGTCATGATGCGCATGTTGAGCACGACGTAGATGCTGTCGGAAATCTCGACGCCAATCTTATTGAAGGGCGACCCGGGAATGCCCATGATGAAGGGGATGACGTACATCTTCCGCCCCTTCATGGAGTCTTTAAAAATGCCGCCAAGCTTTTCGTAGGCATCCCTGGGCGCCATCCAGTTGTTGGTGGGGCCCGCGTCCTCCTGTTTCGAGGTGCATATAAAAGTCAGGTGTTCGGTACGGGCGACGTCGTTGCGCGCGGTGCGGTGGTATACGCAGCCGGGCAGCGCCTGCTGGTCGAGCTCGATCAGCTCCCCGGTAGCGAGCGCTTCACGTGTGAGCTCACGCTTTTCCTCCTCGCTGCCGTCGATCCATATCACTGAATCCGGACGGGTCATCTGCGCAATTTCATCGACCCAGCGCAGTACCTCTTTATGCCTGGTTAAGGGGGTTGTCTGCATACGTGCCTCCATACGTGGTTAGATTAGGGATCTTCTCCTTCCCCTGGGAAAAAACGAAATAAAAAGGATTTCAATTATGGTGAGGGTAATGAATGTATAAAGAGCGTGTGAATCGAAGTCAAAGGCTATTAAAAGAACGGGCATTTGAGTGTCAAGTAAAAATAATTTAATACATTACAGGGATATTGTTGCCTTAATTTGACCGGACGAACGGTAGTATCGAGGGGATGTTAAAAAAAGCTTTGATTAAGGGTAAGCCTTTGCTATATTAATACGCGCATGGCGAATCAGGAATCGAAACGCCGTCGGCTGTGTGAGAGGTTTCACGGAATATGAATACATCGAAACATGTAAAGAAAGCGATAGGTCTGGGCGCGGTCATGATGCTTGCCGGCAGCCTGTATGCGCAGGATCCCATCGATCTCACTAAAAAGGGAATCCAGCTCAGTGAAAAAAAGGCCTTCGATGAGGCGATCAAGGAATTCAGGAAGGCGATCGACATTTACAACGCCTCATCAGCAAAGGCATATCATAACATGGGCCAGGCGCTCGAGCTGAAGGGGGAGCTTGTCCAGGCAATCCCCTATTACGAGGAGGCCATAAAGAGAAACCCCG
The DNA here is from genome assembly GCA_937864375.1 of uncultured Spirochaetota bacterium. GTDB lineage: Bacteria > Spirochaetota > UBA4802 > UBA4802 > UBA5368 > FW300-bin19. Next base: position 1,583 of record CALMJO010000143.1, on the reverse strand, counting down.
CGCAGGTGCCATCGTACGAGCGGGCTGGCTCGCTCTATTTTCAGACGGGCGATTTTGAAAAGGCGGTCGCCACGGGCGAGTATGTGTTGAAAATCGATCCCAAAAACAAGGAAGTAATGCAGTGGCTTCCCGATGCGTACAAGATGAAGCTGCAGCGCCATCAGGAGATGCTCCTCGCGAAACAGAAGGAAGAAGAAGAAGGAAAGAAAAAGGCGCTCGAGCAGAAAAAGGCGGAAGAGAAGAAGTACGAGGAGGAGCTGGACAAAAAGAAAGCTCCACGGCTGCTCTATGCGACACTGGATTTTGCCGCGCAACTCGGTTATTATTATGAGGGTTCCAAGTTCAAGCTGAACACGGACGAAGGAACTCTCGTCAATGTGCCGGAATGGTTATACGTTGATTTCACTCCCAGCAAGGACTGGGAACTGGAATTCAAAATGGGCAATCCCTACCTCGGGGCCGTGTCGCCTAACCTGGTCAATTACACCGAGACCTTCCAGGTTTCCTACCTCATGGACAAGTATTATCTGGGCGCGGGCGTCATGGGGAGCCATTACCGGGATAATTTCGCATTCGAGAATTCAGTAAACACCAAAAAGAAGACGATCGCCGAAAACGACGTCAAGCTGGGACTGGTGTTCGGGAAAAAAGAGGAAAAATCGGTGCTCAAGGTGGCCATGTATCCCAGGTTCATGCCGCAGGATACGCGGAACTCCAAGGGCAAGACACTGGACACCGGTTTTTACGAATTCACCTATAACTATTCCTTCGACAGGACGCTCTCGTACTATTCGCGGGTAACAGGGTACGATTTTTATTACTTCGACAACCCAAACCGGCTGGCAAATTACTGGGGACTGTACGAGCTTGCCGTGGGTTTCTCGTTCAATAAGTTCAACGACGTGACGCGTGAAAAATCGCTTATTCTAACCGTCGAGTTCGTCGAACGCCTGTACCTGCGCAACCTCGACAACAGCAATCCGTACGATTTCGCGAACGGTCAGGGTATGTTCGGGATCGACGCGAAGAACTGGCTCAAGGGACGCCCGTTCTCCGGGTATTATTCAAACTCACACAGCCTGCTGTTCCGCCTGGACGAGATGCTGACAAGGATTTTTTTTGTCAAGCAGAAGACGGCATACGAGATGAATACGGGCCGGGGAGATCATAACGAGATCACGCTTCTGCTCGGTGCGGGCGCAGTGTTTTGATGAACCCCGGGGACCTGGTTGAATTCTCCCGGGACATAGCCCTTGCCGCCGGCTCACTGCTGCTTCGGGGCTTCCGTTCTCCGGACACCGTGGTGACCTATAAGGGCCCCACGAATCCCGTAACCAATTTCGACCGAGAATCAGAACAATACCTTTTCTCGCAAATACGCGAGCGGTTTCCCGATCATTCCATCATTGCCGAGGAAGGCGCTCGCGCCGATGGTGCGGGTGAATTCCTGTGGTTCGTGGATCCGCTCGACGGCACCACTAATTTCGCGCACGGAGTTCCCGCATTCTGCGTATCGATCGGGATTTATTCCCGCACGCAAAAAAGCATTATCGCGGGGACAGTCTACGATCCGTTCCATGATG
>CALMJO010000142.1 GCA_937864375.1 uncultured Spirochaetota bacterium | reverse complement strand
CGGGAGGACATCATCGGGAGGACGTCGGAGCTCCTGGAGGTCCTGCTGGAAAAAAACGGCATAGCGCTTCCGGACATCGCGTCGGCCATATTTTCCGTGACCGGGGACCTGGACGCGGAATTTCCCGCGGTCGCCGCGCGGAAGCTCGGCTGGATATACACGCCGCTCTTCTGCACGAGGGAAATGCCGGTGCCGGGGAGCCTGCAGTCCTGCATACGGGTCCTCCTTCACGTGAACACCTCCCGTCGCCAGGAGGAAATGGTACACGCGTACCTGTACGGCGCGCGAAAGCTCCGGCCCGACCTTGACGCCGCGGACGAGGGGCGTTATTATATTTCGGAGGCATGACCCGGGGCGGGGGATTTTATTTGATTGCCGTCAGTGACCCCCGGTGGTATTGTGTACGTGCAGACAGAGACCAGTGAACGCGCCGTGAAATCCATTAACGTCTTCCAATCGAAAAGCCGCCTCCTCAAAACGGCCCGCATCCTGGCCGTGGTGCTTGTCATGTTCGCGCATCCGGCGCACGTCTCCTCCCAGGCGAGCCGCGAGATCGAGCTCACGGCGCAGGAAATCCTGGCGCGGGTGGACCGCATCCTGGAATACCCCCAGGGCCTCATGAAGGGAAAGCTCATGCACATCACCCCCGACGGCCGTTCGTCGGTCACCACTCTTGCCGCGAGCATCGCCGAGCGGGACTTCCTCTTCGTGCTATCCAGCAGGGACCGGGGGAACGAGGTGAAGATACTGTATAACCTGGGGGGTGAGGATATCTGGGTATACGACATTCACGCCGTGAAGCTTTTCCACAAGCTGGGTATAGACAAATACGACGCCGTGCTGGGAACCAACTACTCGTTCATAGACCTCTCGAACGCCGACTACCAGAACAACTACAACGCCTCCATCACGGGAAACGCCTTCGTGAAGGGATTCGACACCTACCGCCTCAAGCTCGACCCCATCTTCAAGGGCGGGAGCTACGGCCAGCTTACCATGTACGTGGGGAAAACCGACTATGTCCCGCTCAGGATTGATTTCCACGATACCGACAACGTCCGGATCAAGTCGCTCGCGGTCGTCAAGACGAAGGAGCGCGCCGGCCGGACGGTGCCGGTGCGCTACGAGATGCTCGACATCATGAAGGGAACCGTGAGCATTATGGAACTCTCCGAGTTCGACGAATCGGTCACGTTCGACCGGAGCATGTTCTTCCACCAGCGGCTCGGGGACAACGGCTGATGCCCCAGTTCTTCGTTACCTCCCTGCCGGACGGTCAGGGACGCCTGGTCATCCAAGGGACCGATTTTCATCACCTGGCGCGCGTGCGGCGCGCGCGGGCGGGAGAGGTGCTCAGCCTTCGTACGGCGGACGGCGCGCTGCTGGCGGCGCGAATCGCGTCCATAGGCCCGGACCACCTTGTCGCGGAAATCATTGACAAAAAAGAGGCCCGTCCCATACCCTTGAACCTGACGCTGTGCGCCGCTCTTTTAAAGGGTAAAAAGTTCGACACCGTCATACGGAAAGCGGTGGAAATAGGTGTCGCGCGCATCATTCCCGTGGAAAGCGAGCGTACCGTTCCCGAGGTCGGAACCAGGGCGGATGAGCGCCGCGCGCGCTGGCAGAGGATCGCCGACGAGGCGGCAAAGCAGTGCCTTCGGCACGGACTGGTCGGAGTCGAGCGGCTGCACTCGTTCGATGAGGCGCTCGGCTGCTGCGGGGACGGCGTGCGGATGATCGCGCACCCGGACGAGCGCGCACCCGGGATCCGGGAGTTTCGAGGGGAGCATGGTGACGCGACGCACGCGGCCGTACTGGTGGGCCCCGAGGGGGGATTCTCCGCCGGGGAGATCGACAGGGCCCGGGCGGCGGGATGGTCAATGGTGAGCTTCGGGTTCACCCAGATGCGTGCCGAAACCGCGGCAATGGTTCTGCCGGCCCTTTTGATTTACGAATGGAGTTCGTGATACATGAAAATTACCGTGAATTTCAAGCCGATCGAATTCGAAGGCGCCTCGCTCAGGGAACTCCTCGCGCTCTATCGTTTCAACCCGGAAAAGATATCCCTGCTCATCAATGACAGCAGGGTGCCCATCGAAAGCATTGATTCCATCCAGCTCAAGGAAGGCGACGTGCTCGATATCGGCAGGGCGTGATACCACTGCGGAAAATCTGGAACGCATTAACAGAAATCATGGCGGAAGAAGAGCAAAGAATCAAGGGGATAGTATCCGAATTGGACCGCGTCCGGGAGGAGTGGAGGGCGGTGCGCAAGGAGCGGCTGCGGCTCAAGGCGGAGTTGGAGCGCCGGGGAATGGAAAAAAGCGAAATTCGGAAGCACGGTGAGTTCAAGCGCCTGGAGAAACGGCAATCCCACCTCTCGAAAGTCATCAAGCACATCGAAAAACGGCTCAACAGACACAGCGCTAAGCAAAGCGCGCACAAGGCGTAGCGTCCGTGGCAGCGCGCGCGCGGAAATCACCGCCGCGGGGGCGCGCGAAGACGCGCCTCGCGTACTGCGATCCCAGTGGAAACGTGCTGGAACACCCCGCGGCCATCCCCGCGTTCCGCACGGGGAGGCGCTTCGTCCCCGTGGACGAGCGCGAGCTCATCGAGCTTCCCTACGGGAGCCTGCTCTATACCCTGCCGGGGCGCTACCCCGTGTACCGCGATCCGGGCGAGGGCCGTTATGCGCACTTTGAAAAGGGAACGGACGGCGGAGACGCGCTGGCGGTTTCGGCGTTCCTGTGCTCGGCGTACCTGCGCACCCTGCTTCCCGCCTTCGTGAAGGGCGCGGCCGCGCCCGTGCTCCCGCTGTGGGCGTACGCGGGCGTCGCGCTCAG
>CALMJO010000141.1 GCA_937864375.1 uncultured Spirochaetota bacterium | reverse complement strand
GCGCCCTGAACTCGATTGAATGCATGCCCTCGGTGGTGACCACGGCGACGCTGCCGTTGCCCCTCCGCTCGCCGTCCACCAGGATCTGGGCGGTGACGGGAAGGGCCGTGATCTTGACGGTCCTTAGCGCGGGAGCGCCCTGAAGCGCGGCCGCGGATTTTACCAGGCCCTTCAGCTCGGAGAGCATGACCGGTTCGCCGAATTCCTTCTTGTAGACCCTGGGTACCGGCGTGGTTTCGATGATCTCGCGCAGCTGCGACGGATCGGGGGGCCCGTTCCCCGCCTTTCGTGCCAGCAGGGTTTCGACCGCCGCGCTCAGCCGCTCGTGCTCACGGTTGTCGAGCACGCATATCTCGTTTTGACCGACCACAACCGCGTTCTGTTCGAGGCAGGCGCGGACCGATTCGACCATCTTCTTCCCTGGTGCGGTGCGCTCCGATTCGAGCTTCCCGGGGGGCCTGTTCGCGACCGCGATCTTCCCTTCGAGCACCTCGAACCGCACCGTCTCCTCGCGCACCATGATGCCGAAGCTCGTGCCGCGCACGCCCGCCACCGAGGTGGGGGTCTTTATCCTGGCGCTGTCACCGCGGGCAAGCTTCCTGAAATCGAGAAGTATGGTGCCGCGCGATATTTCCATGTCCGCCGAAAGATCGCCCTGCGCGGTGTGCAGTATTTCGGAAATGAGGAGCCTGGAGTTTTCCTTTATGCGGATCTTGATCTCGTCCCGGTACGCGAGGTCGGCGAACGAGGCTTCCCCCGTGAGAACAAGGTCCCCGGGCAGGAGCGACTCGCCCCCTTGAAGAAGGATTTCCTTTCCGTCGCGCGTAAGCCTGGTGTCGCCGTACGCCAGCTGGACGAAAGTCGCGTCGCCCGGATCGCGCGAGGGAAGCAGGAGGAAAACCGCGGCGACCGCCGCGATTACGAGGGCCAGCGCGCCCGCGGCAACCATCCCCGGGCGAAGCCATAACCCGCTCCGCGAGGTTTCAAGGCGGGCGTCTATCTTCCGGTTGAGAATGGCCCTTTCGCGCGCCTGGTCGAACGGGGGTGAAGGAATCCCGTACCGCGAGAACATCGATTCGACCCGGGCCATGTTGATTTCCCGGTAACGAGCGCGCCCGGCGAGGCCGTTCAGGGCCTCGCGGATTTCACGTGTATCTCTGTGTTCAGACATCCCCTTCACCAACTCAATGACTTAAGACATTCCCATTCAATCACGCACGGCCGGCTTACACGATTTTCTCGTCCCTGAGCCGGTCCACTATCTTTTCGATCGCCTTCTGCATCCGCCACTTCGCGGTCCGCTCCGGACAATTGAGGATCGCCGATATCTGGCTGTACTGGAGCCCCTGGTCGAACCTCAGCAGGAACACCTCCCGGAACTTGTCCTTCAAGGAACCGACCGCGTCATAGAGCGCCTTCATGTCCTCCTTCTTGAGGAGCTGTTCTTCGGGCGAATCCTCCCCCGATACGCCCTCTGCGATAGACTGCTCGTTGTCGCCCAGGATCACCTCGTAACGGTACTTGCGCTTGAAGTTCTTGCTGCAGTTGACGGCGATCTTGTAAATCCACGAGGAGAAACTCATGTCGGTCTTGAACGAATTGATGTGCATGAACACCCTTAAAAACACGTCGTGCAGCACATCGCTCGACTCCTCGGCGTTGCCCAGGTAATAGTAAATGAGCCTCTTTAGCCTGGCAGCGTACCGCTCGTACAACTCGTCAAACGCTTTCCTGTTGCCCTCCTTGAAGACCTTCACCAGGTCCTCGTCGCTGAGCGTTTTCAGAGCGTTTTCCATTAGATAGTACTTACCCGGTCGCTAAAAGTGTAAAAAATTACCCGGTGGGGACTTTACATCAGACGAAGAGGGTTCGCAAGTCATTTTAACACGTGAAGATACCCGCGTCCGGGCCCCGGTCCTGGCGACCTGGAGCGCCTTACGCGGACGCGGCGCTACATTTGACGATAGGACCCGGGTTGTTCCCGGGAAACGGGCTCAAAACGCGCGAAAATATCGCCGATCAGGCCTTCATCCAGCATCGATATCAGGGCGCTGGTCTTCTGCTCCAGGAGCTGGGTGGAGGTTACCCGCTGGTTTTTGAGCTGGAAATACTCGTCGGCGATGTTCAGGGCGGTGAGGATCGCGATCTGCACCATGTTCCCGTTCCTCACGCTTCCCGCGACCTCCTCCATGCGCTCGCTCACGAACGCGGCCAGCTCCCGCATGTACTCGGGAGGGGCATCGCCCTGGATATTGTAGGTGTGACCGTAAATGGATATTTTTACCTTGTTGCTTTCCATAACCTGGCGCCTCGATCACCGGCGCGCGCCGCGAGACCCGCGCCTATTTATCCTCCTCTATAATGAGGAAGTCATCGTCGCTTTCCAGCACGTCGAACGTGTCTTTCTTCTTCTTGGGGGCCTCGGCCTTTTTGGGGGCCGGCTTTTCGGTCTCGTCGATGATGACCGATTCCTTTTCAACGTCGTCGATTATTATATCCTCGCCCGCATCGTCGATCAGTATGATCTCGTCCTCGGGCTCACCCTTCTTTTTTGCGGGCTCGACCGCGATGTCGCCGTCGGCGATGACAGAGTCGTCGTCGATGATGATGATGTCATCGTCCTTGTCCGCCGGCAGGGCCTGTTCGCTCTCCTTCACCACTTCCACGTTCACGTCGCGGAACGGATCCTTCTCGATCACGGGCTCCCTTTCCACCTCGGGCTCGGCCGCGATTGCGGACGCCGCGGGCGCAGGGGCGGCTTCCTCGACCGCGCGGGGCGCCGGTGCGGGCTTGGGAGCGGGTGCGGGCGCCACGGGGGCCGACCCTACCTTGAGGGTATCCATCTTGCCAAGGAGCTCGATGAGCTTCTTCTCGAGAACCTCTTCCTTGTCCTTGAGTGCGGCGAGCTCGCGGACCGTATCGTCCAGCTCGCGCTGGATGCGCACTATCTCCTGCTCCTTTTCCTCGAGGCTGAGCTTCGCCTCTTCGGCGACTGCCTTCAGGTTTTCGTTGTCGGACTCAAGGCGAGAGTTTTCGACGCGCAGGTCGCCAATCAGTTGGAGCGCTTTTATTATCCTGCTTTCAAGCTCCTCAAGCTGCTGCATGGTTATCATCGGTGCGTACCTCCCAGAGAATTATGATCGCTCAATCCGGTTATGCCACCTGGTCTCCGCGTGTACATGCGGGAACATCCTGCTTCCCCGCGCACGGCACCTGCGCCTGCTGTCATTTTCGGCGTGTTGTGTCCAAACATGTACCAAAAAAGCCTGCGCGTGCGAACCGCCCCTCAGGGGCCTATGGCATCCCTGCTCCATGATAGTCTACATCCGGAATTTGATAGAATCAAGTTTTTTTATGGGAGTCCGATGATTGATTTTTTTCGTCAATACCAAGTCAAAAAACCACAATTCCGCATGCTCCGACAGCGCTCAACACGGTGTTTTGGCCCACCGGGGGCTTGCCGAACCGAATGTCTCGATGTTCCCTGACGCTAAAACTGCGCGGTCGCTTCCACTCCCAGGCTCTCGCGGACGCCGAGGGTCCCGTGAAGAGGGCTGATCATCATATACGCCCCGGCATAGGCTCCCTGTGAGAAAAACCATCGGAACCCCGTTCCCGCGAGGAGCGCCGTCCTGCCCGAGCCCTCGATACCCAGGTTCCTGGTCGCCCGGTCCGGCGAAATGCCGCGGGAAACGTACGCCTCCGCATAAGGAACGAAGGGGTAGATTTTCGAGGTATTGACCGCACAGGCCGCTGCCGCGTAATCGTTGTCCAGTAGCTTCCTTTGAAGGAACGAGTCACGCGCGGCCGGGTTCAGGCCCATGCATGCCGTATAGAACTCCTTGTCGAGGGGATTGAGCCGCAGCCTGTTGTAGAAGCCCTCCCTGTCCTTTTCCCGGATCACGTAGAAGATGTTTCCATGAAGATACACCCGGCCAAAGTCCACCTGTATCACGGGACCGATCTTGAGCTCATTGTTGCCGAACGCGAGGTTCCGCCAGGTCGAATCCCGGTACACGTTCCGGCCCGTGGCGAGGCGCGCCTGAAGCAGCATGCCCGTATGAACCCGGTCGCCCGCGTAATCCCCGGTGTAGAACCACATCCGGAGGAACGAATCGCCCATCTCGCCCTGCCCCCCCGCGCCAAGGGCCGAATGCATATAGGTGAAATAATAGCCCAGATTGAACCAGGGAAGCACGCCCAGGTTGACTCCCGCATATTCCCGCCTGCGCGATCCATCTCCCGCGTAGAATTCTTCCCGGAGGGTCAGGCCGGCCTGCCCCTCCGGCAGGGTCCCCACGGTCTCGGTGAGGGGCATCGAGGCATGCGAGGGCCGGCACAGGCTTAAAAACAGGACAAGCGCCAATAGTATGGCGCTTGTCGTTCGTGCGATTGGAGTGTCCGGTACGGTGATGATTCCGGAAACGGGCCTATTTCGCCTTTGCCGCATCAACCAGCTGCTTGAAGGCCTTGGGATCGCTCACGGCCAGCTCGGCCATGATCTTGCGGTTCACTTCAATTCCAGCCTTGATAAGCCCGGAGATGAGCTTGCTGTACGATATGCCGTTCTGGCGCGCCGCCGCGTTTATCCTGATGATCCAGAGAGACCTGAATTCGCGCTTTTTGCGCCTGCGGTCCGCGTATGAATTCTCGAGCGCGCGCCTGCGGGCGTCCTTGGCGGTTCTAAGCAGGTTTTTCCTCGCGCCAAAAAAACCCTTGGTGTCCTCGAGTATCTTTTCGCGTCTCTTGTGGTGTACTTTACCGGTAGTTGCTCTTGGCATGACATTTCCTCGTTGATATCACTTCGTATAGATTTTGGGCCGGACTAGAAAGCGTACGGCATCATGCGGCGTATCTTTTCCACCTCGGACTCGTGCACGAGCGTCTGCTTGCCGAGTTTACGCTTTCTCCCCGCGGCCTTGGCCTCGAGCAGGTGGCTCTTCCATCCGTTCGATTTCTTCACCTTCCCGTTCTTGGTAATCTTGAAGCGCTTCTTCGCGCCGCTGTTCGTTTTAAGCTTCGGCATGTCCCGTCTCCTCGTTATGAATGTCCGCTGGCAGCGCCCGCGTCACGTTGTCATTTCTTCTGACCGACCGTCGCCGCGGGGGAGACGATCATGGTGATGTTCCTGCCCTCGATGGATGGCGCCTTCTCGATCGAAATCAGTCCGTTGAGGTCGCTCTTGATGTTGTTCATCACCTTGAAGCCCAGGTCATTGTGCACGATTTCCCGTCCGCGGAACATGAGCGTGAACTTCACCTTGTCGCCCCTCGCGAGAAACTCCTTCGAATGGTTCACCTTGTGCTCGTAATCGTGCTGGCTGATAGAGGGCCTGAACTTGATCTCCTTTATATGGATGACCTTCTGCTTCTTCTTGGCCTCTCTGGTCTTCTTGATCTGTTCGAACCTGAACTTGCTGTAGTCGATAATCTTCGTTACCGGGGGGTCCTGGTCAGGCGAAATTTCCACCAGGTCCATTTCCCTGCTTTTCGCGAGTTCAATCGCATCCGAAAGCGAAACGATGCGCGGCCCGCCCTCTTCTCCCACCAGCCGGACCTGCGAGGCCCTGATCTGGTCATTGACCCTGTACCGTTTTGAATCTGACTTATCGAGAGCCAACCACCCTCCTCATCGAGCTCATAAAATTTAACGCCCCTGCGCCGCAGGGAAACGAAAAAAAAGCGCATGTGCGCTTCACCACTTCCCCCATATCCCCGATATGAAGCCGGCGCTATTAAAGAGCCACATTGCCACCATACGGGGTTATTAATCAACCAAAATTAATCGGGTGCTGGATTTTTCGGGCAGATTCTTCTTTAATCAGCGCCAGGAACTCCTGGGTCTTCATGACGACGCTCTTCTGTTCGCCGCGCCTGCGCACCGAAACGGTGCCGCTTTCGAGCTCCTTTTTGCCCACTACACCTATGAAGGGCACCCGTTTCTCTATGGCGTCCCGGATCTTGTAGCCGATGGTCTCCTCGCGCACGTCGGACTCGGCGCGAATGCCCTGCTGGACGAACTCCTCGCGCATCCGGGCCACATGGGCGGCCGCCTCGTCGGTCACGGAGAGGAGCATCGCCTGGATGGGCGCGATCCACAGCGGAAAACGTCCCTCGTAATGCTCGATGAGGATGCCTATGAAGCGCTCGAGCGATCCCATGAGCGCGCGGTGTATCATGTAGGGCCGGTGCTTCTTCCCGTCGGTGTCTATGTAGGTCATGTCGAAGCGCTCGGGAAGGTTGAAATCGAACTGGATGGTGGAGCACTGCCATTCGCGGCCCAGCGCGTCCTTGATCTTGATGTCGATCTTGGGGCCGTAGAAGGCTCCGCCGCCCTCGTCCATCTCGTATTCCATCCCGGCCCGGGCGAGGGACGCCTCGAGCGCGCGCGTGGCTTCGGCCCACTGCTCGGGGGCGCCCACCGACTTTTCGGCCGGGCGCGTCGCGAGGTATATCTTGAAATCCTGGAAGCCGAAGGCGCGCAGCATCTGGAGGCAGAAGGCGAACACGCGGTCTATCTCCTGGGGCATCTGGTCGGGACGGCAGAAGAGGTGGGCGTCGTCCTGGGTGAAGCCGCGCACGCGCAGTAGCCCGTGCAGCACGCCGCTGCGCTCGTACCGGTACACGGTGCCCAGCTCCGCCCAGCGCAGGGGCAGGTCGCGGTAGGACCAGCTCCTCGTTTTATACATGACTATGTGGAAGGGACAGTTCATGGGCTTGGTGAAGTACTCCTGCCCGTCTATGTCCATTGACGAATACATGTTCTCGCGGTAGAAGTCCAGGTGCCCGCTTATTTCCCAGAGCTGGCCCTTCCCTATATGGGGCGAGAAGACGAGGTCGTAGCCGTTTTTATAATGCTCGTCGCGCCAGAAATTCTCCAGCTGGTTGCGCAGCCGCGCTCCCATGGGGTGCCAGAGTATGAGCCCCGCGCCGGTTTCTTCGTGGATGGAGAAGAGGTCCAATTGCCTCCCCAGCCTCCTGTGGTCGCGGCGCTCGATTTCCTCGAGCTTTTTAAGATGGGCGTCCAGCTGGTCCTTCGCGGCGAAGGCGATGCCGTAGATGCGCGAGAGCATGGGGCGCTTTTCGTCGCCGCGCCAGTAGGCGCCCGCGATGGAGAGGAGCTTGAAGGCCCTGATCTGGGAGGTGCGCCGGACGTGCGGCCCGCGGCACAGGTCCGCGAACTCGCCCTGGCGGTAGAGGGATACCGTGTCGTCGGTTATGCCCTCGAGGAGCTCGACCTTGTAGGTTTCTCCCTGCGAGGCGAAGAGCTCGCGCGCCATCGCCAGGGGCATCTCCTCGCGCACGATCTCGAGGTCTTCCTTCACGATCGCTTCCATCTGGGACTCGATCTTCGCGAGGTCCTCCTGGACGAATCCGCCCGGCGCCTCGATGTCGTAGTAAAAGCCGTTTTCGATCGCGGGACCGATGGCGAACTTCACGCCGGGGTACAGGCGCTTGACCGCCTGGGCCATCAGGTGCGAAGCGGAGTGCTGGAAGGCGTCCTTCCCCTCCGGGCTGTCGAAGGTGTAGACCTTGAGCGGGCTATCCTTTTCGATGCGGGTGGCGAGATCCACGACGTTCCCGTCCACGCCGGCGACGAGCGCCGCGCCCTGGAGCTTCTTCCCGATCCTGCCTATGATGTCGTAGACCTGCGTTCCTTTGTCGACCGAAAGAGTGGAATTGTCGGGGAGGGTAATCGTTACCTGGCCGCTCATGGGTACCCCTTAAAATAAAAGTGGGCGATACTGGACTTGAACCAGTGACCTCCTGCGTGTCGAGCAGGCGCTCTAACCAGTCTGAGCTAATCGCCCGTGCCTTACTACGGGTCGTAATCTGCAGTGGACACACCATGCGGCGGGCGTAAGGGCATTGTCAACAATTTTTTGAGCATGCCCTGCGGCTGTCATGCTGAGTTTAAAGAACCGGGAGATGGGGGGATAGGATGAGATGAGGAGATGAAAAAAAGGACTGAGGGGTGTTGGGCCGAGAGGCTTACGGATCAATAGTGAAACGCATCAATCACTACAAGCCGATTCAGATCTCTTCAATCTCGTCACATCTCCCCAACCCCTCGATACTCAGTGTTCCGGAAAAACCTTCCATTCGCGTTCTCCTACTGGTTCACCCGCTCGGTTACGCCCGCCCCTGTGTCCGGGTCGATGCCGATTATTTCCGCGTATTCGACCGTGGGCCAGAGCGCCGAGCCGGAGGCCTTGACGAACACCTTCTGGAAAATGCAATTCTTCCCGTTGATCATGATGTGCGCGACGGCCTTCCCGTCGGCGATCTCGATGGTGATCTTTCTCTGGGAGAATTTCGACAGCGCTATCTCAACGAACGATGTCCCCGATACGTTCTGGTACTCGATCCCGTACGCGACTCTCCTTTCGGCCCAGGTCATTTCCCTTGTTCTCCCGCTGGAACGGAGCCAGAAGCTGTAGACCGGCTCCCCCGTGTCTATCTGGAAGTCGTCGTTCAGCTGGATGACATACACCGCCTTGCTTTTGGTCAGGCTGTTTTCGATTGAGAACAGCGGCAGGATCTGGGCGGCGAAGGCGGTGGAGGATGCGGCAACGGCAACTATCAGCAATGGCGCGATCAGCTTTCTTGAGCGGTTCATAGATACCTTCCCGATAGGACAGAGTTGGTTGAAAGTATTCACATGCCGGAGAAAAATCAAGGAAAGTACGTCCTTTTTTACGGGGAAAGCCCCCCGGCTTAACTGCTGCCGTTGGAAGCATTTTTTACTGAATAGTCAATACCCCCGAAGGTGCCCGGGGCGAGGCTAAAGCTATCATTCCCGGCCGGTTGTATTCGGATTCGAAATGCGCCGGCATCACAATAAAATGTGCCTTATGCAACGCCGCCGGCTCAAAAACGGTAACCGACGAAGATGCCGCCGATGCTCTCGTCAATTGAATAACCGGCGTCGGATTCGCCATGTCGGTAAACTTCCTTGTTGTATCCGCAACCCAGTCCGAATGTAACGTCTATTACTGTATTTGACGGCAGAATGAATTCCCAGCCGACATTGGCTCCCAGCGCAATCCTGTATGTGTGATCGGGATTCCTGACTTTTGAATAGTCATTATAGTAGCGGCAATAGCTCAAGAGCAGGGAAGGGCCGAAGTAGAAGCCGTTGAGTCCCGTATCAAACGGGTGATATTCCATCGCGATCATTGGATACCCTTCAAGTATCTTTTCACCTTTGGCCCAGCTGTAATTGACGCCGGCTTTGGCCATCAGAGCGACATTGTCGCCAACCAACTGCTGGTATTTGACGTTGACAGGAATCCATGCCATTTCACCAAAGGCCTGGCTAAAAATAGACCCGACCGGCAAGAGCACGTCTACCGTCAAGGCGTGTCGCCCGTCCCCGGCATTCAGCCCGTGCGCCGGGGAAAACAAAACAATCGCCAGGATAATGCATGTAATCCATTTTGGATTTTTCATCGTTTCCTTCCGAAACTTTTTCGGAAAAATCCGGCCTGTTATCAATACCCGGGACACTGCATCCTCTATCCGGGGGAGATATCCCCGGCACAACGGTTGATACCGGAAGCATCCAGCACGGAAAAGTCAAAGCTGCCGGGCCATAAGCTCCCCGGAAGAGGCTATAAATTTGCGGCTGCCGGAAAATCGCGTTTTCCCGAACCTCCTGGTAAAACAGCCTCCGAACGTTTCATAAATTGTAATAAAATGGCAGCAAAAATCAACAAATTATCGGTGCCGCGTAAAAATTGGCGCCATCTTGCGCCATCCCGGACCAGTATATTCTTATTGACACCCCGCACCCCTCCCCTATCGTGAATCGACGCCCCCGGGGGCATCCCGCAATTCCCGCCGCCATCGGGGCTCACGATACCACGCGATGCGATACGTTTGACCATGAGCTCGATGCGCGACACGATGGCTACCGAGGACCGGTACGCCGCCCCCTTCTTCGCGAAGATACCCGTTTCCTTCGAACGGGGAGAGGGCGTGTGGGCGTTCGACGAGGACGGGAGGCGCTACCTGGACCTGACGGCCGGCTGGGGCGTCACCTGCCTGGGGCATGCGCACCCCGTGATCACGCAGGCCCTGTGCGAGCAGGCCGGGAAGATCATACAGAACCCCAACTCGGGCGCGTCGTATTCGCCGGCGCGCGCGAGGCTGCTCGCGCTCATGAAGGAGATCCTTCCCGCGCACCTGGAGCGCGTTTTCTTCCAGAACAGCGGCGCCGAGGCGAACGACGCGGCGATCAAGCTCGCGCGCAAGGCCTCGGGGCGCCCCACGGTGGTGTCAACCTACATGAGCTTTCACGGACGGACCATAAGCACGGCAAGCGCCACCGGGCAGGAATCGCACCGCGGGCGCTACAACCCGCTCATGCCC
>CALMJO010000140.1 GCA_937864375.1 uncultured Spirochaetota bacterium | reverse complement strand
GTGGACCACATGATGGGCATGAGCCCCATGGCCGCGGCCATCACGGTCATGATCTTGGGGCGGATGCGCTTCACCGCGCCGTGGATGATCGCCTCCTCCAGCTCGTACATGTTCGTGAGGCGGCCCTTCGCCTTCGCCTCCTCGTAGGAGAGGTCCAGGAAGAGGAGCATGAAGACGCCGGTCTCGGCGTCCAGGCCCATGAGGGCGATCATGCCCACCCACACGGCGATGGACACCTGGTAGCCAAGGGCGTACAGGAGCCAGACGGCGCCCACGAGCGAGAAGGGCACGGCGAGCATGACAATCCCGGTCTTGACGGCCGACTTCGTGTTAATGTAGAGCAGAAGAAATATCAGGAAGATCGTGACCGGCACGACGAGCGTGAGGCGCTTCGCCACGCGCTCCATGTTCTCGTACTGGCCGCTCCAGATCATTGAATAGCCCGTGGGAAGCTTCACGTGGCTTTTAACAAGCTCCTTGGCCTCCTCCACGTAGCCGCCCACGTCGCGCCCGGTCACGTCCACGTAGACGTAGCCGGCGAGCATCCCGTTCTCGTCGCGGATCATGGAGGGCCCGTAGGAGAGCTTGAGCTCGGCGAGCTCGCGGATGGGGATGTGCGCTCCGGTCTTCGTCGTCACGGTGAGCCGCTCGAGCTGGTCGATCTCGCCGCGCAGCTCCCGGGGGAAGCGCACGCTCACCGAGTAGCGCTCCCTGCCCTCGATCGCCGTGGTGACGGTGTCGCCGCCTATCCCCGTCATGACGACGTCCTGAAGATCCGCGATGGAAAGGCCGTAGCGCGCGAGCGATTCGCGCCGGGGAATCACGTCCACGTAGTAGCCTCCGCCCACGCGCTCGGCGAAGACGCTGCGGGTGCCGCGCAGGTCCCTGAGCGCGCGCTCCACGTTTTCGCCTATGGCCTGGATCTTCGCGAGGTCGGGGCCAAACACCTTTATGCCGATGGGCGTGCGCACGCCCGTGGTGAGCATGTCGATGCGCCCCTTGATGGGCATGGTCCAGGCGTTCGAGACGCCGGGAATCTGCATCGCGCTGTCCATGAGGCTGATGAGCTCCTCGTACGAAATGCGGTCGTGCCACACGGTGCGCAGCAGCTTCTTTAAAAACTCGGGCGTCCACCCGGAATACCAGCGCTCCTTCTCGCGCCACTGCAGGCGGTCTTTAAGCACCACGGTCGTTTCCATCATGGAGAAGGGCGCGGGGTCGGTGCTGGTTTCCGCGCGCCCGGCCTTGCCGAACACGCTCTCCACCTCGGGGAAGCCCTTTAAAATGCGGTCCTGGATGAGAAGCAGGCGGTAGGCCTCGGTGACCGAGATGCCGGGGAGCGTCGTGGGCATGTAGAGGATGGTTCCCTCGTTCAGCGGCGGCATGAACTCGGTGCCAAGCTTAAAGTACACGGGGACCGACACGGCTACGACGAGGATGGAGGCGAGTATGGTCTTTACCGGGTGCCCGAGCACCCAGCGGCACGGTGTTTCGTATAAGGCGAAGAGGAGGCGGCTTACCGGGTGGTCTTCCTCCTTGTAGTAGCGTCCCACGAGAAAGGCGTTGGCGAGCCTGTTCGTCAGTCGGTCCCCCCATTTGACCGGGTCCACGCGCGAAAAGAGCATGCGGACCGCGGGGTCGAGCGTGACCGCGAGGATGGCGGCGAGGGCGATCGCGAGCGTCTTGGTCCACGCGAGCGGGGTGAAGAGGCGCCCCTCCTGGTCCACGAGCGTGAAGACGGGAAGGAAGGCGACGGCGATCACCAGGAGCGAAAAGAAGACCGACGGGCCCACCTCCATGAGCGCCCTGAGGCGCACCTCGTGGAAGTCGCCCCTGCGCCCGCCCTCGATCCAGAGCTCGATCTTCTTGTACGCGTTTTCCACCTCCACGATCGCGCCGTCCACGAGCACGCCTATGGAGATCGCGATCCCGGCGAGGCTCATGATGTTCGACGTGATCCCCGCGTGGAACATGGGAATGAAGGCGAGGAGCACGGACACGGGAATGGTCACGATGGGAACCAGCGCCGACGGGATGTGCCACAGGAAGAGGAGGATGACGAGCGAAACGATCACCATCTCCATGATGAGGTCTTCCTTCAGGTTGTCGATCGAGGCGCGTATGAGCTCGGAGCGGTCGTACACGGGGACGAGCTCCACGCCGGGAGGAAGAGAGCCCTTGAGCTCGGCGATGCGCGCCTTCACGCGCTCGATCACGTTGAGCGCGTTCTCGCCGTGGCGCATGACGACGATGCCGCCCACAGTTTCACCCTTCCCG
>CALMJO010000139.1 GCA_937864375.1 uncultured Spirochaetota bacterium | reverse complement strand
CCCCGGGAATGCTCCATTCGGTATAGATCACACTCTCGTCGACGAGCAGGCAGATGAATTGCGTGTTCGCGCTGTTCTCCATCAGCCTACCACCTGGCCCTGTGCTCCTCGGCCCACCCGACGAGCTTTTCCACGCGGTATTCGCGGCCGGCGTCGGTGCGCAGCACGCCGCGGTAGGTGCCGAACATCTGGTGCACCTCGCTGGAGATGACGAGGAGGTTGGTCACGGCGACGCGCTCGAGGAACGGCGTGAAGGTGAGATTGAGCCTCCCGTCGCGCGAGGTGAAATACCACTCCCGCATGTAGGCCGAGGGATCGTAGGTGATGTCGACCCATTCGAGCTTGGTCATGACGCCGTCAATGAAGAAGCAGTTTTCGGTGGCTGCGGAGAGATCGCCGAACCCCGCGCCCAGGTTGAGCCCCACGGCGCCCGCGCCCGGCACGCGGCCGGAGGCGCTCGCCCAGTTCCAGAAGCTCGAGTAGTCCCACACTCCCCTGCCCCAGTCCAGGCAGCCCATGGACGATTCCCGCGAAAGCGCGAGCCTCTTCCCTCCCACGTTGACGACTCCCTCCGCGGGAAGGCAGTTGATCTTCCGGTTATAGTAGAAGCGCTTCGCGCCGATCGGCGTGGACATCACGATGGAGTCCTGGCGCGGCTCGTACAGCGTGATGCGCGCCTCGCAGTCTCCCTCGTAGAAATCCTTCCACCATATGGAGAGTTCGCGCCGGTCGTCCTTCTTTATGAACGAGATGCGCGCGCCGTGGTTCTCGAACACGACGTCCCCCCGCTCGCTCGTGCGCGGGAGCGCGCACCCCTTGCCGAACGGTATGGTGATGCTGCGCTCAACGCAGAATTTCTTTACGAAATCGATGTAGTAGACGAAGACCATCCCCGCGTAGCCGATGTGCGAAACCGTCGCCGAAAAAAAGAAGCCGGGCGCGGTGATCCCGTAGTAGTCCCATTCCTTCAGGCGGAGCCGGTTGAGCGCGCGCAGGGGGTAGACGCGGATGCTTTCCGGGTTGTATTCCTGCAGCGGCGCGCGCGCGAACCCCGGCTGTGCGAGCCTGCCGGAATCGTCGAGGAGCTTTCCGGGGGACGTTATTTCCTTTTGCATGGCCCGATTATACCCGCTCACGGGAGAAAGTCAAACAAGGAATTTTCACGCCATAATTTCTTGACAAGCGGCCGGAAGACCTCACCCTGTTTATCGTCATTGTACGGCCGCGAAGAATCGGGACACACGAAAGAACCCGCCCTGCGCACAGCCGCCCTGGTCCCTGCCACGGGCGCGCGGGCCACGGGACGGGAGGAGGGGCTATGATCCGTGAATACTTTGGGCTCGACAGGCTCGGCACCGGCGTGCGCCAGGAGGTTATGGCGGGGCTCACCACCTTCGTCGCGATGGCCTACATCATCATCGTCAATCCCAAGATCCTCGAGGCCGCGGGAATGCCCTTTGGGGCGTCGATGGCGGCCACCATCTACACCGCCTTCATAGGCACCATGCTCATGGGTGTCTATGCCAGGCGCCCCTTCGCCGTCGCGCCCTACATGGGCGAGAACGCCTTCATCGCCTACACGGTGGTCAAGGTGCTGGGCTTCTCGTGGCAGACGGCGCTGGGCGCGATTTTCCTGGGCGGCGTGCTCTTCATCATCATCACGGTGCTTAATGTCCGCTCCTGGCTCGCAATGGCGATCCCGCAGGGCCTCAAGATCTCGTTCGCGGTGGGAATAGGCTTTTTCCTCACGTTCATAGGACTGAACGAAACCGGCATCGTCAAGCTGGGCGTCCCCGGCGCGCCGGTCCACGTGGGGAACCTGGGCGACGTCACGGTGCTCCTCGCGATAGGAGGCTTTCTCCTCATCGCCCTCCTCATGATCCGGAGGGTCAAGGCCGCGATGCTCATAGGCATCCTGGGCGTCACCGCGGCCGCGTTCGCCATACAGGCCGCCGCGCCCGGTCTCAAGATAATAAGCGTCCCCGACCGGATCGTAAGTCTGCCCCCGAGCGTCGCCCCCGTCTTCCTGCAGCTCGACATCACGGGCGCCCTCACCTGGGGATTTTTCTCCGTCATTCTCACGATCTTCATCATGGACTTCATAGACACCATGGGAACGCTCATAGGCCTTTCGTTCAAGGCGAAGCTCCTGGACAAGGACGGGAACCTCCCGGAGATCGAAAAGCCCATGATGTGCGACGCG
>CALMJO010000138.1 GCA_937864375.1 uncultured Spirochaetota bacterium | reverse complement strand
CCCAGGAGCAGCGCCATCAGCCAGGTGCGTACGTCCTGGGAAAGCTGGAAAATGCCGCGCTTCAGCACGAGGTAGGTGAGGGCGAGCGAGGAGATGACAGTGAGCCCCGAATAGAGGTGCGTCCGCCATGCCTGGCCCGAGCGGTCCATGTGGTACTTGTCGATCGCCACGTGCACGTCGCGGATCTCGCGGTAGGTCTCCTGGAGCTTTTTTAAATTCTGGCGCTTCGCGTCGGAAAAATCCCTGAACTGGGGAAAGCGCGATTCGATCTCGAACTCGACCTGCTCGATTCGGCTGCGGCGCGTCTCCTGCTCGTTGAGTTCATTGCTCGACGCGCGCGCCGCGGCTTCGAGCGAGGCCAGAGCCTCCATGGACAAAAGCGACTTTTCAAGGAGCGCGGTCCTCCGTTCGAGCTCGCCCGTGGAGCGTTCCGACGAGGCGATATCCTCGTCCAGGATGCTGCGCTCCTTCGCGAGCTTGCCGCTCTTCGATTGCTGCATGTCGATGATCTGGATCTTTTTGTCGGCGTCCTTGATGAGCATCTCGTGGTGCAGTATCTCGTTCATGAGCGGATGGTGCACCTTCCTGCTCATGTCCTCGGTGCCGAACGAATCCACGATCTGCCGGTAGAGGGCGTAGAAGCGGGATGAGTCGTCCAGGAACAGCGGCTTGAGCGAATCGTAGCGGAGCTTCTCGTTGTTCATCGTGTCCGTGGGCGAGGGGATGAAGCAGGTCGCCATGTAGTCGCCGCACCCCACGCGCGAATAGATTTCGTATAACGTGTGATCGTTCCCCGGACCCTCGAGCGCTCCCAGGACGCGCTCCCGGATGGCGCCGTTGCCCCCCTCGCCGGGAAGGCCGTGAAAGAGCGCGGTTTCCACGCCGCCCGAACGGCGGGAGATCTGGTAGAGCTTGTCGCTGTTGCGGGTGTAGCGGTAGCTGCCGCCCTCGCTTTCGGCATCGAGCTCCAGGTAGAGATCGCTCCATGCGGCGCTCTCGAGGATATGGCTCCCGGACGGAGCACCCCAGACCGTTTCCACGATGGCGCGCGAGAGCAGGCTCTTTCCGGAGCCGTTGCGCCCGTAGATGACGGCCAGCCCAATGGGAAGGTCGACCGCCCGGTTGCTGAACATGCCGGGCTTGGAGATCATGAACCGCGCGATCCTCACAGCCATTCCTCCGGCACGTAACGGGAGGTGCGCGACACCGAGGTGAGCGCCGCCGCGAGCGCGTCCGCGTTCACGGAGCCCGGTATGCCCGGTCCCGAGACGCGCTCCCTGACCAGGCGGAAGAAATCGCCGCGAAGGGACTTTTCGGCGCAGTAGGCGTTTATGAGCACCCTGAGCCCGGGGAGCGTTTCGTCGCGGATGACGAGCGTGTGGTAGGCGCGCGAGAGCTTGTCCAGGACACGCTGGTCCAGGTCGTAGTCCCGCCGTCCCGTGAGGGTGCATGTCATGACGGTCCGGGGCGACATGCGCTGGGCGAGCTGGCCCAGTATGTCGTCGGGCCTGGTCTCGCCGCAATCGAAATTAAGGGCGTCCAGGCGCATTGAATTCACCGCGAGCCGCTTGATCTGGTAGATCTCGTCGTTCTGCACCATGATCGAGAGCACGAAGCGGTCCCCGGTCTCCCCGGCGCTCGCGGCCTCGGGGCTTCCGGCGCAGGCGCCTATTATCCTGTTCCGAAACTTGAAGAGCTTGAAGAAGTGAAGGTGTCCCAGCGCGTAAAAATCGAGCTGCATCGCGCGGATGTCGCTCTTCCTGAGGATGGGAACGTCGGCGGGCGTGTCGTCGTCCTTGAGCCGGAAGTCCGCGTGGAACAGCCCCGCGTGGAAGCCGGGCTCGTCGTTCCTGCGGACCGCGTTCAGGAGGTCCCTGCGCGCGGCGGGAGCGCCGTAGACCCAGAGCGTCTGGCCGTTATGCGACATCGTGAAGCACGCGTCGCGCCCGTCTCCCGAAAAGAGGTGGGCTGCGCCCAGGCCCGCGAGCAAGTCCGCGGTCGCGCCGGTTTCGGTGCACTCGTGCTCCCCCGGGACCATGATGGTCTCCACGCCGCGCGCGCGCAGTTCTTCGAATTCGGCGCGGACGGTCGCGAGGCAATCCTCCGTCGCCTCGGTCCGGTGGAACAGGTCGCCCGCGACGAGCAGCACGTCGTGCTCGCGCGCAAGGCCGCAGATCTTCCTGAACGTGCTCAGTCGCGCCGACTCGGGCACCGGCGAAAGTTCGTCGCCCATTCCCAGGTGGAGGTCAGATGTCAGCAGTATCTTCAGCATTGCATTTTCCGTTGATGAGGATTGCCGTCGGGCCCGCCTGATT
>CALMJO010000137.1 GCA_937864375.1 uncultured Spirochaetota bacterium | reverse complement strand
GTATAAGAGACAGTTCCAGGATCGTCATGCGGAAGTAGTCGTAGTCGGGCATACCCTCGATAATGGATGCGCGAAGTTCGACTAGGTAGTTGATAAAAGCCTCCAGCTTGTCGAGGTAATCGCGGAGGGAGGCTTCCCTCGCCTCGGGAGTGAGCTCCGAAAAGAAAAAAACCTTGAGCAGGGCCTCGTCCCTGATCTTCGCGATCTTCGTTTCGTCCTGGATCCAGTCGATGAATTCCTTGCGTCCCCTGGGGGTGACGGAGTATTTCTTTTTCGCGCGCCCGTTTTCAATGGTGCGCTTTGACGTGACGAGCCTTTTTTTCTCCAGGCTGCTGAAGGCCGGGAAGATGCTGCCCAGGCTCGTGTTGAAGAAATAGTTCGTGCTCACTTCCATCATCTTCTTGATCTCGTACCCGGTCCTGTCGGCCTGCATGAGATAGCCCAGAATTATTTTGTCCTGCATGGCGAGTTTCCTGTCCGCTTTATTTCCTTCGACCGGATTATGGGCATGCGCGCCCGGCTGCAACAAGTATTTTTTCCACGCGCACGTCCCGGAATCCAGGGGGTCAAAGATGCCCGCAGGTTACGAGGGCAATGGCCTCGGCGCAGCGGACGCGGCGTGCCTCAGGGCGCGCCAATACGCCAGGAACAGGGCGTTCCCGGCACGAACGGGAGCGTGAACTCAACGCCCTCCCTGCCCGTTCGCTCGAAGGGAAGCGTCTTCCCGTCGGAGGTTACGGTAATTCCCGCCGCCGCGCACAGGGGATCCTCCACCGTGAAGACGAGCGGGCCGGCGTGCGAATCGGTGGTTCCCCTGTAGCAGAGCGAGAGCGATCCCACCCGACGCTCGATGTCCAGGAGGCTGCATTCCAGGGACCATTCCCGGTCGGGGAGCACGGGCATTATGCGAAATCCATCATCCATGGGCTCCACGCCGCAGAGCCTGACCGCGGCGAACAGCGGCGCGGCATGGACATTCGCGTTCATGGCGGGAAAGTCGGCCATGGGCGTTATATGGTAAAAGGTCTCGCCGGGATTTTCCGCGTAACGGGCGTTGTAGCTGTCCGGCCCGCTCCACGTTCCGAACCACACGCCGGGATAAGCTTCAGCGTGGGCGCAGAGCGTGTTTTTAAAGAGGCTTTCCCGCGCGCTTCCTGGACGGAGCCTGCCGTACCCCCAGGTGAGGATCGCGTTCGCCGCCGGCCAGACGCCTCCGTTTGTGTCCCAGCCGGGCGGAAGGAGGTCAAAGCGCAGCCTCGCGGGCGGTTCAAGAATGTGGGCCCCGCAGGGCGAGGGCGCGTCGAGCATTTCGTAAATCGCATCGGCGATCGATTCGGCCATCGCGCCGGGGAGCGCCCCCGACGCGAGGGCCCAGGCATGGTGCTCCAGGAAGAGCGCGGTGTCGCCGATTGGGTTCCCCCTGCCGTCCCAGCTTCGAATGAGACGGCGGCCGTTCCACTGGGCAAGGAGCGCTTCACTGAGGCGCGCCGTGAATGCAAGAAGCTCTCCCGCAAGCGCGCTGTCCCATCGTGCGACAAGCGATGCAGCGCGCGGAAGCACGTAGAGCGCCATCGCAGTGGTGTACGAGGATTCACCGTGGCGAATGTACGCGCGGCGGCGCTTCGCGTGGAACTGGATGAAATCGTTCCAGTCTCCGGTACCTGAGCGGAGCAGCCCGTGCGCCCCGGTCCCGGTTCGCGTCATGATGTACAGGCAGTACTGCGCGACCGCATCTTTCACGCTGCGTGCTGAAGCGGCGGCCGCGGGATGATAACAGTGAACCTCGTCCAGGAATCCAAAATCGCGCGTCGCGAAGACGTACTCGGTGAGCGCCCACAGGAAAAAGAGGTGCAGGTCGCCCGAAACGCCGTGAAGCCCAAAGCCGGATGTCATGCCGTACCCGTAGAGCGCGTAGGGAAGCGTCCCGTCGGCATGCGTAGCGCGGAGCATCGTTACTATGATCTCTTTCGCGAGCGTCGGGTCCGTGTAGCTGAGCGCCGCCGCGAAGAGGGCGTGGTCCCGCGGCGCGCCGTCCACCCCCTGGACAAAATAGTACGCGCTCCCCTGGCGGACCGTGCGGCTGTCGTAGTAGCGGTCGTACATCGCCGCGTCGCGTAGCTGTCCGGCGTGCCAGGTCCATTCACGCTCCGCCCATGGCACCGACGGCACGCAAAAACGAACCGCTCGCCTGCCGCGCGCGGCCGCGTGCGTCTCCAAAGGTTCGCGCCTCAGCGCGCGCATCGCGGTCAAGGCCTCCGGCCTGTCGGCGCAGCCCCAGACGACGCGGAATTCCCGGCTTTCCCGGGGCGCAAGCCTGAACGAATGCGCGACGTTAACGGGGGCCCGATACTCTTGCATGCCGGGCGGAACCTTCTCCCCCTGAACGAGTGCCCTGAGCCGCTCACCGGCCGAAGCGAACGGTGCCGCCCCCGCAGCGAGCAGGATTTCCCCGCGCCCCCCGTCTCCGCTGAAGAATGCCTGCGGAAATTTCTGGCGCGGCGACCTCGCCCGCGGATTAAAACGCCCGCCCGAGCGCCGTTCCGGGAGGACGAAAAGCTCCCCGGGCGCAACCGATTCGACCCGGTAGCGGAAGGAGCGCGCGAATCGCATCCTCCTCCAGTTCATGTTGAGGCGAAGCGGATAGAGCGCGCAGCGCGATACGAGCGAGAGAAGCCTGAATACCGGCGCATTTCCGAAGCGCTCCCGCCGCCACCCCGAACAGATGGGATCGAAGTCAATGAACCATGCCGCGACGCCGTGAGCGAGCACGATCCGCTCCGGCGCATCGGTGCCAGGAGTGACGCGCATGTCGGTGACCACGGCAGGGGAGTCATCGTCCGGGAGCCAGTGGGTTATTGCCACGCGCGTACCGCGCACCTCGAACGAGAAGCGGGCGTATCCCATGCCAAATCGCGCCTCCATGGCGCTGCCCGGGGGAAGCTCGCCCCTGAGGAGCGGAATGGGGCCCTGCCCAGGGAAGTCGAGCGCCGCGAGCGCCGCTCCAAAAGTGCCCAGGCGGGGCTCGAACGGCGTTATACGAAACAGTCCGCGGTCGGAACCGTAGAGCTCCGCACTCCCGTCGGCATACAGCGCGGCGGTGAGGCGGCGATTCCCCGCCTGGTGAAAGGGGGCGCGGACGTTCCCGTCCTCGGTGACCTCGGGCGAACAGGACGCGACCTCCGGAGGAACGTAATCGTAGCAGGGGAGACCGTACTCGTCCTCCATCCAGCGCCCATGGGCTCCGTCGCCGGTCCACGATGCGAAATCTGCAGGCATGCCGAACAAGACCCCCATTATGAACTGCGTCGCGCGCAGCTGTCGTGCAACGGGGAAGAGGCTAACGCATCCTGACGCTCCGTGCAAGCACTTAACGTCGTGCGGGAGAAGCCGGACCGTGCTCTTAAAAATGAACTCAGGTGTCAGGAGATGTGCTTGACAGGCGCCGCGCCTCCTGCGAGCATGGGAGTGGAAGCCGGGTCCTGTGCGTGCCTCCTCGGCCCCCTCAACATATTCTCGTGCCAGGCGGATTCTGTGAAGATAACCATCGTCGCACCCCTGCTCATTGCGCTCCTCTTGTCGTGCGGCTCCATACCCGCGCGGACGATCGAACAGAAGTACGCCGGCGGCGAGTCCAGGTTCCTTGACGTGATGGGAATGCGGGTCCATTACCGTGACGAGGGGACCGGTCCGGCCATAGTGCTCCTGCACGGCATGCTCTCGTCGCTGCATACCTGGGACGGGTGGACGGCGGTGCTCAAAAACAATTACCGCGTCATTCGCATCGACATGCCCGGCTTTGGCCTCACCGGCGCGCCCTCGGACAGGTTCGAATACACGGCGGACATGATGCTCGTCGCGCTGGACGCGATCTTCGCGGCGCTCAGGCTCGACCGATTCACCCTGGGGGGCAACTCGCTGGGAGGCTACTTCAGCTGGAGGTACGCGGCGCTGCACCCGGAAAGAATCGAACGGGTCATCCTGATCGACGCGGTGGGCTATCCCCAGGAGGTTCCCGGCCCCATCAGCCTCATGACAGCGCCCATGATCGGGTCGCTCGCGACGGTCATCACACCGCAGTTCATCGTGAACCATTACATCAAACAGGTGTACGGCGACGAGAAGCGCCTCACGCCCGAGGTCGCAAACCGCTACTACGAGCTCCTCATGCGCGAGGGGAACCGCGAAGCATGCAGGAAGATCCTCCTGGTCATGAAAGCGCAGGCCGCCGATCCATCGCTTGGCAGCGGCATCGCGTCGTTAGAGTCTAACAGCATCCCCGTGCTGGTGATGTGGGGCGCACGGGACACCTGGGTGCCGCCCGTGCTCCTGGAGCGCTGGAAGAAGGACCTGCCCCGCGCCAGGTTCGTCGTGTTCGACGACGCGAGCCACGTGCTCATGGAGGAGATCCCGGAGCGGAGCGTGGCGGAGGCGCTGGAGTTTCTCGCGACGACGAAGGCGCACGGGAGCGAGTAGGATTGACGGCGATATGAAGTACAAAACAAAGGGAAATGCGGAGATCAACATCCTGCTTTTACTGGGGTGGGCCCTGCTCTGGATACCTTAAAGTTTTCTTTATGTGAGATGGTATGCCGGCAGTTGGAATGAAGGCATTTTAGCTATTGGTGCTCCCTTGGCATTTGAAATGTTTTTTGCGGAAAACTTTTCCGAATTGCTGCACTTCCCCCTGCTGCAATGTTTAGCTTTGCCGTTCCAGTTTTTATGGAGCATGTATGTCGGCATCGTAGTAATTGCGACCAAAATCAGTAATCGCCAGGTATCCCTGTATCTTCGGCGCGTTCCCACCTGGCATGACGACGCTCGCCGATTCCCCGTTCATTTCTAGGCCATCCAATCTGCCTCAACGGGTCGCGGAAGAACAGGCTGCCGCCCTTGAATATTGCTTGATTTATCAAATGAACGATGAGCCTGTATAAATTCATGGACGAGATTCAAAACATAGTAGACCAGATATGCCGGCTTGTACATCCCGAGAAAATTATTTTATTCGGTTCCGCCGCGCGGGGCGAAAGCAGGGATGGCAGCGATATTGACCTTCTGATAGTAGTGCCCGAAGGCACGCCAAAAAGACCCACGGCCCAATTTCTATACAGGGAATTGTCGAATATAAGAGTGCCCTACGATCTCCTTGTCGCTACTGCGGGGGAAATGGAGAAGCACAAGGATAACATCGGATTGATTTATAAAACCATCATCGAGGAAGGCAAGGTTATTTATGCGGCCTGATACATTCGTGCCGGGTTCGCCGGAAGACTGGATGCATCACGCCAGGAGCGATCTTGCCGTCGCGAAAATCGGTCGGAACAATGACGTCCTGTTTGAAACCCTCTGTTTTCACGCCCAGCAGGCTGTTGAAAAATCGCTGAAAGCCGTGTCAATATATGTAAGCGTCAAGCAAACCGCATCTTCCTGACAAGAGTGATCCGAGCTATACTGC
>CALMJO010000136.1 GCA_937864375.1 uncultured Spirochaetota bacterium | reverse complement strand
CTGTATAACTCTTCCGCCTTTCGTTCGGTCGATCGCTCCCTCACTTCATCGCGTTCCATTCGCCGCCCCCTGCCGCGTTCCCGTTTTCACCGTGACCGTTCGCCCGAAGGGAGGCTCGAAGGGCGTGCGCCTTCGTTCGGGGAGGACCCACACGGTGGGGGTATACCTCCTGAGCTTTCCGAGATCGTAAATCTCGCCGTCCGTGATCACGATGAGAAGCTCGCGGTGATGGCGCATGTACTCGTTGAACAACGGCGCGAAAAAGGTGGTGCCGCTCGACCCCGTTTTCAGGAGGCGCCAGTCGCCCCGCGTGTAAATGAATTCCGAACGGTCGCGACCGGACGCCTGTATGCGTCCGTCCCTCTTTTCCGGTATGAACAGGTTTTCGTCGATGCACACCAGGTTGACGCGGTACTTGCCCAGCAGCTCCTCGATCACGCCGAACGCCGCCTCGATCTCCTCCGGCCGCATCACCATCGAGGCGGATACGTCTACGGCAACGGTGATCCGCTCCTGCTCGCGGAAGTTCCTCCCCGGCGCGAATATCCCCCCCGCGTAGTAACGCCGGTTGAAACGCCCGTACGTATAAACCCACTCGTTCGACTGCGACGAGTAATCGATCACGCTGCGAAGCTGCCGCTTCCAGGACGAGATGTCCACCTCCGCCGCGCGGTTTATGATGCCCTTTATTTCCTGGCAGGAGCGCTCCTCGCGGCACTCCTCGTCGGCCGACGCCATGGCGATCACGCGGTCGCGCTGCGCGGAGAGCGACGCGCGGTCCCGGTCCCCGTGAAAGAGATGCACCCCGGTGGGGAGCACGTCCTCGTCGCGGTTTCGAAACGCGAGCCCCCGGAGGTCGCCCAGCGAGAAATGCTCGGCCGGGATCTCGTCGGCGGGAATCTGGAGCGGGTTGCGAAGCACCTTCCGCAGAGAATCGGCGGCGGCCATTTCGCTTCCGTGCGGTGCGGCGTCCCCGGCATGGAAGCCGTCAAGGTAGTCCGCCACCTGCGCGCGCCCCCGGCCCTTGAGCCACCGGTAAAGCTCCTCCCAAGACGGATCCTGTATCCCGGTCTCGCGCGCGAATTCCGCAGGGACGGCCGGGAGTCCCTTCGGGAGGACCAGGCGCGCCGCCGTGGATTCGTACGCACCGTGTTTCGAGAAGAAGGTATCGCGCTGCGCGCCGAGGTAGCTGTTGATGACCATGTCCTGGGCGATGTTGCGGAGCCGCTCGTCGTCGCCCGGCAGCCCCCTGTGGTCGTGCGCCAGCACCACGTGAAGCATCTCGTGGGCAAGGAGGCCAATAAGCTCGTCGGCCGTGAGGGATCGGACGAATTCCTCGTTGTACAGGAGCACGGCACGTGACTGGAACACCGTGAGCGCGATCGTGGGAAGGGCGTTTTCAACGCGCGCCTGGACCGACTGGAAGAAGTACGAGGTGAACCTGCTCTGCCTCCAGAGCCGTTCGAACGCGGTATCGAGCGCTCCCTTTTCCATGCGCGCCCCGCGGGGTCAGTTCCCCTCCGGCCTCTCCGTGAAGAGCGCGCCGAGCCTCGTGGTAAGCTTTTCGCGGGTTTGGGCATCACGGACCAGGGCGAGCGCGCCGGGCACGCAGGTAAGAAGCCCGCAGTCGCGAATGACCAGGTAGAAGAAGGACATCCGGACGTCGGCGCGGGCGCTTCCCAGGAAGACGAGCAGGTTCGAAAGCGCCGCGAGGAGTGACGGGTTTGCGGTTCCGTTATGCGATATTGCCATGTCGCGCAGGGCCGCCACCGCGCCGGAGGCCGCCCACAATAGATCTTCGGCGGGTATCTCGCCGCGCTCCAGGGCCGCGAGCCTGTCAGGATCGCCAGCGAGCATGTGCGCGCTCGTGAGCGCGCGCGGCGCGGTCACCTGAAGGATGAAGTCGCGGCACGCGATCGCCGAAACGAGCGATTCGATCACCCCCGCGAGCGTGCCTTCGGGCTCGTCGCGCAGTTTCGAGGCAAGCTCCTCTTCGTCCGAAAGCCCGTATGAATGCGTGACGGCGAGCGAGACCTGGTGCCAGCCCCGCGGGTTGGGATTGATGTTCGCCTCGTCCCACAGCCTGTCCGGGAAGAGCGCGATGTAGCGCATGACGGACGGGTGAAGCCCCTGGTCGCGAGCCCAGTCGAGCCAGTCCTCCGCGCGGGGCCGCAGCTGGAACACCGCGAGCCTCCCGTCCAGGGCCGCGTCGTCGAACTCGGTGATGGTGGTGCTGTCGCCCTCGCCCAGGTTCCCTGCGAGGACTATGGCCGTCCGTTCCGGGAGCTCGTGCTCCCCGCACATGCGCTCGGTGATGATCTGGAAGAGCGTCTGGATGACCGTGGGATGCGCCCTGTTCGATTCGTCCAGGAACCAGACGACGCCGTCGTATCCCTGCGGGACCGTCTCCGGCGGGATGAAACGGGGGCGGTAATAGATCATGCGGCGTTCGTCGCGGTCGGGAACCGGGTAGCCTCCCAGGTCCACGTTTTCCTTGAAGGCGAGGCGCGTGTCGATGAAGAGCATGTTCATGCGCTCCGCCACCTGCTTCACGATGGCCGACTTCCCCACGCCGGGGTGCCCCAGGACCTTGATCGCGTAATTGAGCCTCCCGGCGGATGCGAGGTAGCGCTCCAGTATGTCCACGAGCCCCCGCACGCCTACCATGACGGGTTCTTTTCTCACACTCGTCCCTCCAGGAGCCTGGTGAAGACCTTGCCCACGTGCTTCATGTGGGCGATTATGACGCGGTCGCTCCGGCCGGGGAACTTGCGGAAGGTCACGAGGATGCCGTTCAGCATCGCGAAGAAATAGTGCGAGAGGATCCGGACGTTGCCCCTGTAGCCCGTGCGCCTGAAAATCGCGTCGAAGGTCGCAAGCCCCCTACCCACGACGTCGTTCAGCCGTTCGAGCGAATCGGACTTGAGGTTGCCGTGCGTCATGAACACGACCATCATGCGGTAGTACGAGTCGTTGCGCGCGATGAAATCGATGAAGGCATCGATGACACGATCGATGATCGGCCCCCCGTCCCCCGCGTCCACGATGCCCTGCACCTCATCCAGCAGGCGGTTCGAATCACGGAGCACCGCCTCCAGGAAGAGCGCCTCCTGGTTGTTGAAGTAGGTATATATGGAAGAAGTCGAGATGCCTGCGTCCTCGGCGATCTCGCGCATGCTCACCTTGTCGAAGGGCCGGCTCGAGAACACGCGCTCCGCGGCGTCTATGATGAGGTTCTTGCGGTCCTCACGCTCCCTGGTCTTGAGCTTGCCCAGGGTGTTCTTCCTGGCGGTCGTGTCCTGCGTCATGATGTCGTGTTATACGCCGGGGCGCGGACAAAAAATCAAGCAGATTTTGAAAATTATTTGACAACTCGAACGTCATTCAATGATTTGATATATATTCGCTCCGCACCCATACCCACATACCCAATCGGGAGGCCCGCATGATTCTTTTCAATCCAAAGAACCACGTCAGAAAGTACCCGGATGAGAAGTCACGCCAGATCATGGTAAAAACCATCGAGTTCTTCGAGAAAAAAGGGCTCAAGGCCATCAAGAAGGACTGGCACGAGAAGAAGTGGAACTACGATTTCGTGGAGTTCCTTAAAGAAAACCAGGTGTTCGCGACGCTCATGACCCCGTCCGGCTACGGCGCCCCCGATTCGCGCTGGGACACCTACCGCAACTGCGAGTTTTCGGAAATCACCGGCTTTTACGGGGTGACCTACTGGTACACCTGGCAGGTCTCCATGCTGGGACTGTGCCCAATCTGGAACGGCACCAACGAGGAGGTGAAGCACAAGACCGCGAAGCTCTTACAGGAGGGCGGGGTCTTCGCGTTCGGCCTCTCCGAAAAGGAGCACGGGGCCGACATATACTCGAGCGACATGATGCTCTACCCCCAGCCCGACGGCACCTTCAAGGCGAACGGCGACAAGTACTACATAGGAAACGGCAACGAGGCGGCGCTCGTCGCGACCTTCGCGAAGCTCGCCGACAGCGGCGAGTACGTGTTCTTCGTGGTCGATTCAAAGCACAAGAACTACGAGTGCGTCAGGAACGTGGTGAACGAGCAGAACTACGTGGCCGAGTTCGCGCTGCACGACTACCCCATCACCCAGGCCGACATCACCGAGCGCGGCCCCAAGGCGTGGGACGACATGCTGAACACGATCAACGTGTGCAAGTTCAACCTTGGATGGGGGGCGATTGGCCTGTGCACCCATGCGCTCTATGAGTCGATCGACCATGCCGCGAACAGGAACCTCTTTGGTAAGTACGTGACCGACTTTCCGCACATCAAGCGCCTGCTCACCGACGCCTACTGCCGCCTTGTCGCCATGAAGCTCTTCTCCGAGCGCGCCGCCGACTACATGCGCAGCGCCGGCGAAACCGACCGCCGCTACCTCCTGTACAATCCCATGGTGAAGATGAAGGTGACGCGCGAGGGCGAGGACGTGATGAACATCCTCCACGACGTCATCGCGGCGAAAGGATTCGAGAACGAGCCCTTCTTCGAAATCGCGAAGCACGAGCTTCCCATGCTTCCCAAGCTCGAGGGCACGGTGCACGTGAACATGGCGCTCATCGTGAAGTTCATGGCCAACTACTTCTTCAACCCGGCCGCCTATCCCGAGGTCCCGCGCCGCGACGATCCCATGAACGACGCGTTCCTCTTCAAGCAGGGTCCCACGAAGGGCCTGGGCAAGATCCAGTTCCACGATTACAACCTGGCTTACAACAGCGTGGACCTCCCCAACGTGAACATATTCAAGGAGCAGATCAACCTCTTCAAGAAGTTCCTCATGGAGGCGGGCCCCAACAAGGAGCAGGCCACCGACATCGACTACCTGCTCGCGCTGGGCGAGGTCCTCACGCTCGTCGCCTACGGCCAGCTCATCATCGAGAGCCGGAAGTTCTTCCCCGTCGAGGACGCGCTGCTCGAGGAGATCTTCGATTTCATGGTGCGCGATTTCTCGAAGTTCGCGCTGGGCATCCACCTGAAGCCGTCGAATTCCGACAAGCAGAAGGAGCTCTCGCTCAAGATAATAAAGACCCCGCTTCCCAACCCAGAGCGTTTCGACAAGATCTGGAAGGAGCAGGTGTATTCGCTTAAGGGCACGTACAAGATGAGGGACCAGAATTAGCAAAGGGATGATGATATCATATCCATCCATGATTCACGCGGGCTCGTTTAACCACCGTCACGGTGAGCGGAGTCGAACCATGTTGATTTTAAACACCCTTCGACTCCGCTCAGGGTGACCATATCGGTTAACGGCATCGTAGTGGTGGATAAAGCATTACCCAGAACAATAAACAAGGAGACATTCGCATGGAAAAGATAATCCTCAACCCCAAAAAGATCGTCGCAAAGTACGCGGATGAAGAAACGAAGCAGATCATGCTGAAGACCATCGACTTCTTCGAGGGACGCGGCCTCAAGAAGATGAAGGACGACTTTCACGCCTGCAAATGGTACACCGAGTTCCTTGACTTCATGAAGGAAAACCAGATCATGGCGAAGCTCTTCACTCCCAGGGGATACGGCGACGCGAATTCGCGCTGGGACTCCTCCCGGATCGTCGATTTTGCGGAGATCCTGGGCTTTTACGGCCTCACCTACTGGTACACCTTCCAGGTGAGCGCACTTGGTCTTGGCCCCATCTACCTGGGTGCCAACGAGGAGGCGAAGCATAAAGCGGCGAAGCTTCTTCAAGAGGGCGCCATCTTCGCGTTCGGTCTTTCCGAGAAGGAGCACGGCGCCGACATCTATTCGAGCGACATGATGCTCTATCCCCAGGCGGACGGCACCTTCCTCGCCAACGGGGACAAGTACTACATCGGCAACGGGAACGAGGCGGCCATGGTGTCCACCTTCGGCAAGATCGCCGACACGGGCGAGTACGTGTTCTTCCACGTCAACTCCAAGCACGAGCGTTACGAGTGCGTGAAGAACATCATCAACAACCAGGACTACGTCGCGGAGTACGCCCTGCACGACTACCCCGTCACCAGCGCCGAAATCCTCCAGCGCGGCGACAAGGCGTGGGACGACATGCTCAACACCATCAACATCTGCAAGTTCAACCTGGGATGGGCGTCAATCGGAATATGCGAACACGCGTTCTACGAGGCGATCGACCATGCCTCCAACAGGAAGCTCTTTGGGAGCTACGTGACCGACTTTACGCATATACGGCAGCTCTTCATGGACGCCTACAGCCGCCTGGTCGCGATGAAGCTCTTCGCGCTGCGCGCCACTGACTACATGCGCTCCGCCTCCCCACAAGATAAACGCTATTTGCTGTACACGCCCCTCGTGAAGATGAAGGTCACCACCCAGGGCGAGGAGGTCATAAACCTCCTGTGGGACGTGATCGCGGCCAAGGGGTTCGAAAAAGACACGTACTTCGAGAACGCCGCGACCGACATACGGGCTTTGCCTAAGCTCGAGGGAACGGTGCACGTGAACATGGCGCTCATCATCAAGTTCATGCCCAACTACTTTTTCAATCCCGCCCAGTACCCCGAGATCCCGCAGCGCCGCGAGGCGGCGAACGACGATTTCCTGTTCGACCAGGGCCCCACGAAGGGCCTGGGAAAGCTCCAGTTCCACGATTACAACATCGCCTACAAGAGCGTGGACCTGCCCAACGTCAAGGTCTTCCGCGAGCAGATCGAGGTGTTCAAGGAGTTCATAATGTCTTCCCTGGAGAGCATGAAGGAGCAGGGCAAGGACATCGACTTCCTGCTCAACGTGGGCGAGCTCTTCACCCTGGTCGCCTACGGCCAGCTCATCCTCGAGAACAAGAAGATCTACGGTGTGGACGACGAGATCATCGAACAGATATTCGATTTCATGGTCAGGGATTTTTCCAAGTTTGCGCTGCTTATCTACGGGAAGCCAAACGCGACCGAAAAGCAGCAGGAGATCTGCCTGCGCATGATCAAGCGGCCTGTGGTCAACGCCGAACGCTACAACCGCGTACTCGAGAAGTACGTGTATGCTCTCAAGGGCACCTACACGATGAATCCGTAAAGCCTGCATACCAAAAACACACGAAGGCGCGGAAACGTTTCCGCGCCTTCGTGCATTCCCGCCGTCCGGTCCTCAATTCACCCCGGGGAACGAATCAACGTATTTGATGGAGAAGTCCTCGAACGAATCCACGATCTGCACCTTAAAGTCCGGAAAGGAATCCGTTATCTGCCATTTCCCGCAGTCCGAGGGAAAGGACGACACCTTCTGCACCTTGAGATCCTGGAAGCTCGACACCACCTTGACCTTGAAATCAGGGAAGCTGGTTACAAACTGAACCTTGCCGTACAACTTTTTTCCTTTAAAGGTGCAATCGCTCCCGATTTTCCCTCCCATCGAAACATTTGCAATCATCACGAGCCCGGTCATGATTGCCGCGGCCATTAACAATACGTTTCTCATCGTCGCACCTCCGTTGAATATCGTTCTAACAATATCGTTGCACGAAATATGAAGGTTGTCAATGACAAGAGTCGGGCGGGGCCTTGCAACCCCGCCCGAATGAAAGCGTATGCATCAATGCTTGTACGTCTTATTTATCGCTTCTTATTCTCCCTGGTGGGCACCTGGTGGCTGTAAATTCCAAGGTACAGCTCTCCCAGCTCCTCGAAATATTTCTTGAAGTCGCCTCCCGCCGAAAAATGGTCGCCGCTTCCCGTAAACACGATCGCCCTGATGCTCGTATCGTCCGCCGCTTCATAGAAGGCATCACGCATGCTTTCAAACATCTTGTAGTCGAACGCGTTGAACTTGTCGGGCCTGTTGAAGGAGATTATCGCGTAATTGTCCCTCCTGGTTACGATACAGCTTCCAATCTCCCTGACCGACTCTGCCATATCCTCCACCCGGCAAAACAATGCGCTAGACGCGCTCGAAAATCGTTGCAGGGGCCATGGCGCCGCCCGTGCACAGCGACACGAGTGCATAGCGCGCCTTCCTGCGCTGGAGCTCATGCACCGCCGTCACCGCCAGCCTGCACCCCGAATTCCCGACCGGGTGGCCAAGGGCGAGCGCCCCGCCGTTTACGTTGAGCCTGGAGGTGTCGGCCTTGAGCTCCTTCACCCATGCGAGCGGTATGGGCGCGAACGCTTCGTTGATCTCGAAGATGTCGATGTCCTGCATGGCGAGCCCCGTCTTCGCGAGCACCTTTGGTGTCGCATACAGCGGGCCGGTGAGCATGAGCAGGGGATCCGATCCCGACACCGCGCTGCCGACGATCCTGGCCAGCGGTTTCAGGTTGTGCTTTTTCACGAAGTTCTCTCCCGCAAGCATCATCGCCGACGATCCGTCGGTTATGGTGCTCGAAAGCCCCGCTGTCATCCACTCGGTATTTGGAAGAATCTTGAGCGCGTTGAGCGAATCCAGGCTCGTCTCGGGACGGATGGGCTCGTCGGTGTCGCGCACGATCTCCTTTCCCTCGGCATCCACGCCCTTGGTGGGTATGATTTCGTTCTTGAAATGCCCCGCCTGCGTTGCGGCATGCGCCTTCATGTGGCTCTGTACGGCGAATTCCTGGCATTCCTCTTTGGTGATCTTCCACTGCTTCGCGATCATGTGCGCGGCGACTATCTGGTCCGGGAACCCATATTTTTCGGTATAGAACTTTCCAAAGGGATGGTTCATGGGCTTCCCGTTCGACAGCGTGCCCAGCAGGTCCGACGCCATCCCGTACTTGGTCAGCATCTCGCATCCGGCGGCGATGACGCAGTCCATGGTCCCCGACGCGATCATGCCCGCGGCAAGCTGGATCGCGGAGAGGCCCGACCCGCACTGGCGGTTGACCGAAATGCCGGGAACCGAAATGGGGAACTTGGACGCGAGCACGCCCATGCGCGCGAGGGTGAAACCCTGCTCGCCCACCTGGTATACCGTTCCCGCGATGACGTCGTCGACGAGCTCCGGCTTGATCCCTGCTTTGTCCACCGCCGCGTTCAGCGATGTTGCAAGCAGCTCGGGCGACATCCATTCGCGCAGGTATCCCTTCTGTTTTCCCACGGGCGTGCGCACCGCGCTGACCACGAATACATCTCTCATGGCTACCTCCTGTTATGAGTGCAGTATTTATCCGTACCGGGCAATGGAGAACTAAGCGCTATTATGATAATAGTGTGAACATATAACATTTATTTTTCAAGTATTATATTACCAAGTACAGCCCATTTTTTGAACATTGACATTTTTATCGCTCCTGTTATGCTTGCGCTATAACAAATTATCAGCTCACGCATACGGGAGCGTTCGCCAGGCATGAAATCATCCACCGCATTTCCACGGGGCTTTATCTGGGGCGCGTCTACCTCGGCCTACCAGATCGAGGGGGCATGGAACGAGGACGGGCGCGGCCGGTCCATCTGGGACGACTTCTGCCGGCAGCCCGGCAGGGTCCGCGACGGTGCAAGCGGGGACATGGCCGCCGACCATTACCACCGCTGGAGGGAGGACGTAAACCTCATGGCGCAGGTGGGCCTGAACGCGTACCGGTTCTCGGTCGCCTGGCCCAGGGTAATCCCCGCCGGAACGGGCGCCGTGAACGGGCCCGGGCTTGACTTTTACGACCGCCTCGTGGATGCGCTCCTCGAAAAGGGTATTACTCCCTTCCCCACGCTGTACCATTGGGACCTCCCCGTCCCCCTGCACGAACGGGGAGGATGGACCGTGCCCGATACGGCCCGGGCGTTCGCCGATTACGCGGGCATCGTCGCCAGTAAAATCGGCGACAGGGCCCGCCACTGGATTACGCATAACGAGCCCTTCATCATGGCGCTGGGCGGCTACTTCATGGGGCAGATGGCGCCCGGGATACAGGATCCCGTCGCGGCGATGCGCGCGGTCCACTACCTGCTGCTCTCCCACGGGCTTGCCGTGCGCGCGCTCCGTCAGGCGTGCCCCGGCGTCATCGAGGCGGGGATTGCGCTCAACGTGAATCCCGTGCACCCCGCCACGGGTTCCCCGGAGGACGCCCGCGCCGCCCGCCTGATGGACGGCGTGCTGAACAGGCTCTTCCTCGACCCGGTCCTCAAGGGAAGCCAACCCGCCGACATCGTGGAGCTCCTGCGTTCCCTGGACCCGGACATCTGGGAGCGCGACCTGGACGTCATCGCGGAGCCAATCGACTTCTGCGGGATCAATTATTACACACGCACCGTGGTGCGGCACGATCCCGCAATGCCCGTCATCGAGGCGGCGCCCGTGTATCCCGAGGGCAACGACTACTCGCAGATGTGGGAAATCTACCCGGACGGGCTGTACGAGATCACCGCGCGCATTCACCGCGATTATGCTCCCGCGAACATCCTCATCACCGAAAACGGCATCTGCGTTCCCGACGGGATCGACTTTGACGGCCGCGTGCGGGATTACCGGCGTATTACCTATTTGAAGGAGCACATCGCCAGAGTAAAACGCCTTGTCGACGACGGGGTGCCGGTGGGCGGCTATTTCGTGTGGTCTTTCCTGGACAACTTCGAATGGACCTACGGGTACGATATGCGCTTTGGCCTTACGCACGTGAATTATTCCACCGGGGAGCGCGTCCTCAAAGACAGCGGGCGCTGGTTTGCAAACGTGATCAGGGCGACCGGCCTGGCGGATTGAAGGCTGGGCGCCGTCCGCAGTGAAGCCGGTCGGCACTCCAAAATAAGCGCAAATGAGGCTCAGTGTTTTCGCAGGGGGCCGACGTTTTCCCCGCCCGGTTAATGCGCGTGCCTGTTCCACGCACCCTGGACGGCCCGCTATTTAATCAGCGCCCACACGTATTCCGTGAGCCGTGACGGGATTATGCCCGCGGCCAGCAGGAAAAGCGCCGAGCCCGCGATGACGATCGTGACCGGTCCCGTGCGCTCGAACACGTGCGCGCCCGCCTGCTCCTCCATGAACATGGCCCTGCCGATCTTAAAGTAATAAAAAAGGGAGATCACCGAGTTGAGCGCACCCGCGGCCGCAAGGAGGTACATCTCCTTTTCCATCGCCGCGAGCAGCAGGTAGTACTTGCCTATGAAACCCGCCGTCGGGGGAATGCCCGTGAGCGAGAGGAGCGCCACCGCCACGCAGGACGCGGCGAGCGGCGCGTGACGCGCCATACCCCGGAGGTCCGCGATGCGCTCACCGAACCCGCGCCCCTTCTGGACCAGCAGGATGAGCGCGAACGCCGTCGCGTTCATGAAAAAGTACACGAGCAGGTAGAAGAGCACCGCCATGCCGCCGGTGCGCCCCGCAGCGGCGAGCCCGATCATCATGTAGCCCGCATGGGCGATCGACGAGTAGCCCATCATGCGCTTGATGTTGTCCTGGACGAGCGCGGCGATGTTGCCCCAGAACATGGTGGCGATCGCGATGAATTCGAAGATGACGATCCACTGCGCCTCGAAGCGCGCGAACACGAGCGGCATGATCCTCACCATGACGCCAATCGCCGCGGCCTTGGGCGCCGTGGAAAGCAGCACGACGAGCGGCGTGGGCGTGCCCTCGTACACGTCGGGCGTCCACATGTGGAAGGGAACGAGCGCGATCTTGAAGAAGAGACCTATGAGCATGAGGACCATTCCCGAAAGCGCGACCGCCGGCTCGGCGGCCGGGAGCGCGGCTGCTATCCGGGCGAAACCCGTCTCGCCGGTGATCCCGAAGATGAGCGCCATGCCCAGGAGCATGATCGCCGAGCTCAGGACCCCCAGTATAAAATACTTTATGCCCGCCTCGGCGGACCGGAGCTCCTTCTTGAATATTCCCGCGAGGATGTACGAAATGATGGCGAAGGTTTCGAATGAAATGTAGAAGGTGATGAGGTCGACCGCGCACACCGTGAACATCATGCCAATGACAGAGAAGATGACCAGGTAATAGAGCTCCCCTGTTTCGAATCCTTCCACGCTGAAAAACCTGAACGAGAGGGCTACCGTGATAATGGCGGCTATTATGAAGACGAGCTTCAGGTACATCGACATCGCGTCGACGTTGAGCGTGCCAGAGTAGATCTCGCCGCCCGCGGGGGTGACCAGGAGAACCGGGATCGCGGCCGCGAGCCCCGCCAGCGCGACCATGCCCGAACGCCTGTGACGGTTGCGGCGCGCGAAGAGGTGCGTCATCATCGACGCCGCGGCGACGCAGAGCAGGAATATCTCCGGGGCGAGGAACTTGAGCTGCGGGAGGTACGCGGAATAGTCCATCAGCGCGCACCTCCGTGCGCCTCGCCCTTCACGGGCCCCGCTTCCGCCGCGGTTACGGAGTTTTTCTTTTCATGGAATTCAGGGTTGACAATGCGGACGATTCTTTCGACGGGCTTGTCCATTACGTCCAGGAACGGCTTGGGATAGATGCCGATGACGAAGGCGAGCAGGACGAGGGGGATGAAGGTGGCGATCTCCCTCCGGTTCAGGTCGGCGATGTCGTTGTTGGCGCTGTTCTGGATCCTGCCGAACATGACGCGCTGGTAGAGCCAGAGCATGTACCCCGCTCCGAGCACGATTCCCGTCGCGGCGATTGCCGCCCACATCCAGTTCACGGTGAACGTGCCCATGAGTATCATGAACTCGCCGATGAACCCGTTCAGTCCGGGAAGTCCTATCGAGGACATGGTGATGACGAGGAAGATCGCGGCGTACACCGGCATGCGCGCGGACAGCCCGCCGAATTCTGCGATGAGCCTCGTGTGACGGCGCTCGTACAGCACGCCCACGATGAGGAAGAGCGCGCCCGTGGAGATGCCGTGGTTGAGCATCTGGAGCACGGCGCCCTTGAGCGCCATGGGCGTGAGCGCGAATATGCCCAGCATCACGAATCCCATGTGCGACACCGACGAATACGCGATGAGCTTCTTCATGTCCTTCTGCATGAGTGAGACGAGAGCGCCGTAGACGATTGAGATGAGCGCAAGCACCACCATCGGCACCATGAAGCTTCGCGAGGCCTCGGGAAACAGGGGCAGGGAAAACCTGAGGAATCCGTACGTACCCATTTTCAGGAGCACCCCGGCGAGGATGACCGACCCGGCGGTGGGCGCCTCCACGTGCGCGTCGGGAAGCCAGGTGTGGAACGGGAACATGGGCACCTTGATCGCGAAGCCTAGGAAGAAGGCGAAGAAAACCCACGCCTGCATCGTGGACGCGAGGAACGAGCCGCTCTCAGTCATGGCCATGAGGTCGAAGGTGTGGTAATGGAAATAGAGCACCAGGATACCGATGAGCATCATCACCGAGCCGAACAGCGTGTAGAGAAAGAACTTGATGGCCGCGTAGAGCTTGCGCTCGCCGCCCCAGACGCCAATCAGGAAGTACATGGGGACGAGCATGACCT
This sequence comes from uncultured Spirochaetota bacterium, assembly GCA_937864375.1. GTDB lineage: Bacteria > Spirochaetota > UBA4802 > UBA4802 > UBA5368 > FW300-bin19. The sequence goes on along the minus strand of CALMJO010000136.1, from coordinate 703 downwards.
CCCAGAACACGTAGAAGAGCACGAGGTCGAGCGACACGAACACGCCTATCATGCCCGTTTCAAGAAGGAGCATGAATATGTAGTATTCCTTGATTCTCTCCGTGATCGCCTCCCACGACGAGAGCGTCGCGAGCAGGGTGAGAAGCGACGTGAGCAGGATGAGGAGCAGCGATATGCCGTCGATTCCCAGGAGGTACTGGGCGTCCACCCTGGGAATCCATTCGGCCCGCTCGATGAACTGCATTCCCTCGGCCTGGACATTGAACCCCGCGAGGAGATACAGCGTCGCGCACAGCTCGAGCAGCGCCGTCACGTTCGCAATGATCTTCACGGCCCGGGGCCGCTCCCGCGGCACGAAAAGAATCGCGAGTATGCCGGCAAGCGGAAGATAGGTGATAAAGCTCAGTACGGGAATGCCCAGTATATCCATTGCCGCAGCTCCTTACGAACTCAGTATGAGGGTCAGGATGAGAATAACGCCCAGGGCGATCGCCAGGGCATAGTTGTATATGTAACCGGTCTGCACGCGCCGGAGGATGACCGAGAATCGTTCGTGGACGCGCGCCACGCCGTTCACCGCGCCGTCCACCACGTTCGTGTCGGTCACTATGGAGGCCGACGAAAGCGCGCGCACGAGCCGCGCCGCGGAGTTCACTATGCCGTCTATGATTCCAAGGTCGAACCGGCCCAGGAGCGTCCCCAG
>CALMJO010000135.1 GCA_937864375.1 uncultured Spirochaetota bacterium | reverse complement strand
GCAGTACATAGCGGAAGGGGCGCGCGGCTCTGGTGATCTTGAAAAACAGCACGATAGTGCCGGCAAGGAGAAACGCGTAGGAATACGCTACATTCATCCAGTAGAAAGCCGCCGGTCTGGTGTGCAGTACCGCGTATGGGCCGCTCGAATCGACGGTGAAGTCCGCGTAAAACAGCTCGTGGCTTCCGGACGTCCAGTTGAGCGCAAGCATGAGCAGCGGGATCACGAGGAATCCCGCAACGGTGCGGTTGGGGATAGGCCGATCCGGGGTAGCGTAGCGCTGGACGAAGACGAGCAGGAGTACCGGCGCCGACACCACCCCCACATAAGCGATTTTCACTCCCAGGAACATGTATCTCTCGCAGGTCCCGGATAGCTCCAGCGCGTATCCCATGCTCCAGACAGCGATGACCGCCAGGAGGGCGGAAAACGAAGGAGCAGCGATCGAGAGACGTCGGCGCTTCCAGGAATGGTAAGCCACAATTGCCGCGACCGCCATGGATACGACCAGCAGCGCGGCGAACGGATTTGCCTGCCAGCAGTCTTTCATGCCATCATCTAATCACGGCTCATCGTGCGCGTCAAGCTTTCATGACCTCAACTCCCCGGTAAAACAAGCTTGACGCGCCGCCGGGCGCCTCCTACAACCTTTCGCGGGAAGGAGCGGTATGAAAAGAACAAAGAACATTTACACGGCGGACGACATCCTCTTCAAGCTGGCGCACGTCTTCCTGGCGCTTAACATATTCCCGGGAATAGGCTTATGGTACATGGTCGTCACCGGGACGTATACCAGGAGCGGGGTCCCGATGAGCGCCCTGGCGGAAACGAGGATAGTCCTGGGAATAGTCCTCACCGCCCTCCCCCTCTCATTCTATGCCGCGGCCATCCTCGTACGGCGCAGGGAGCGGCGGATTGTAGCCGTATGGAACGCGCTCGAGCGCCTCACTTCGGCGAAGCTGGACGACCTCTCCCTGAGCCTGAACATGGACGCGCGTGAAATCCTGCAAGCGCTCCCCTCCATAAACAGGACCGGCGAAGCCTTTTTCGCGTATAATGCCGAAAGCGGGACGATCGTCGACGGCAGGCTGACCGACACCACGCTCGTCGCGGAAAAATGCCCCGCTTGTGGAGGTACAATCAGCGTTTCAACGAGCTTTTCGGCCGCCCAGGCGCCCCGCTGTCCCTATTGCGGAAGCGCAGTTTTGCCCGGTGATTATAACGAACACAAGCGCGAGGCGATCGAGAAGATCCGCCGCGAAAGCGAAAACGACCGCGAACGACGGGAACGGCTGCACAAGGGACGCAAAAAAATTAGCGTTCCCGTCCTGGTCCTTCTCATTTTCCTCTGCTGGCCGGCCGCGATTTACTACCTGTATACCAGGTAAGCCCAAAACCGTCCGCGTGCGCAGCGTTTTCGCGGGGAAATCCCGTTTCGAATTCTGCCGGGACGTAAAAACGGGAATTTCCCGGACTGTTTTCCCCCGCAAAAACCGTTCACCCGGCTTTCCATGCGCATTTTCGTTCATGATCCCGCCCGTGAGGCGATTGAAATCCGTCCCTTCACCCGGTTTCCGGCGCCACACCATGACGGGAAGCGGCTCGCGGGACGCCGATAATGTGGAATAACGGCAACACCGCAACTCATAAATCAGAATTCACGCGCCTAAAACGCATTTCCCGTCGCGCATCGCCGCCCGAGGGGCGTCCGCGGGGGCGCGCGCGTCTATTATTCCCCGCCGTTTCGCGCTCGAATCGCCGATTCCCCGCCGGTTTTTCTCCGCACCGTCCTTTCGGGAGGTGCTTTTTCCGCTCGCGATACGTATCGCCCTCATTTCTGGAATATTCCAGGTGATCCTCGCGCATGCACAAGCGCGATCCGGGCGTTTTTCCTGCCGGAATCCATCCCGGCAGCGCGCTTGCAACGCTCTTTTCGAGTCGGCTCCGCCGTTCAGGGCGCCCGTTGATCGATTGTGCGTCCATTTTTTCCGCTTCATTCCCGGAATGCGCTCAAATCGGCGCCCGATTCCGCGCAGATGACTTGATTCCGGGGGGAATTTTCGCGCATCTCGTCAGGAAACGGGAATGATTTTCCCTTTTCACGGGAATTTTCCCTGCGCGGCGGCGGATTTCGCCCCGCGTACCGCCCGATTTCGCGGAGAAAGCGCCCGGGTTCGGGTCATGGAATTAATT
>CALMJO010000134.1 GCA_937864375.1 uncultured Spirochaetota bacterium | reverse complement strand
AGCTTAAGTTACGCATGGTCCAGCCGGCGGGCGCGTATTGTCCCGCGACCGGCGCGAGCGCCGAAAGGCCCAGCGCGATCCATGGCAGGGCGAGCATGAGCGCGACCAGCCCCCAGGAGAGTGCGCTCACGGGAACGCGCGCGCGTCCCAGCGAAACGATGGAAGGCCGCGACGAGCGCGCCGCGAGGAAGGCGCCCGAGCGCTTCCGGTAGACATGGGTGAGCCTGTTGGATATGAACAGAACCGCGAGCGCGATGACAAGCAGGAGCGCCGCCAGTTTGAAGCCGGTGACGAGCCCCGTGTAGCCGCCAAGCTTGAACTGCGAATATATGAGCGTGGTGAGCACGAACTTTCTCACGGGCATCCCGAGCATCGCGGGCACGCCGAACGACGAGAACGTGTACAGGAAGGACAGGCACATGCCGTTCAACAGCGGCGGCCACAGGAGCGGCAGGCTCACGTCGCGGAATACCCGCCACGGCGGCGCACCGCTCATGCGCGCCGCCTCCTCGAGCGAGGGATCCATCCGGTCGAACCCGGCGCGCAGCTCCAGGTAGGGAAACGCGAACGCCACCGTGGTCTCCACGAAGGCCATTCCCCAGAAGCCGTAGATGCCCCCGGCCGGAAGGAGATCCCTGAATATCCCCACCGCGGGATTGCCCAGCACGATCCACGCCATGCCCAGGAGGTAGGCGGGGATGGCGTAGGGGATCGACAGGAGGCTGGAGAGCGCTCCCCTGCCCGCCACGTTGGTGCGGGATGCGGTCCATGCCATGAGGCAGCCCAGCGCCCCCGAGAACAGGGCCACCGCGAGGCTCAGGAGGAGCGATCGCGCGACGGCGTCGGCGATGACCGGTTCTTTTAAAAAGGACAGGTCCATCAGCGCAGCACCAGCTCGGTAAAGGTGTTCTTGATCTCCTGGCGCCTGCCGAAGATGTCCCGCTGGATTTCGAGGGACCAGGGCATGAGTTCCTTTTCAAGATCGTCGAAGGAGCGCCCTCCCTCGGGCGACGGCATCTTTTTCACGGGCGAGTACATGAAGCCGGCGACGATCGCGCGCTGCGCCTCCTCGGTGAAGAACCAGTCGCAGATCTTCTTCGCGAGCTCGGGACGCCGGCTGTCCTTCATGATCGCGATGGGGCTTATGACAGGAATGGTTCCGTCGGACGGGTAGACGGGCTTCACCGGCGAGCCCTTCCTGCGCGCCTTGAGCACGTTTTCCAGGAGGACGATCCCGAAGGGGCGCTCACCCGTCTCCATGCGCGTGATCACCGAGCTGTTTCCCCCGGCGACTATGATGTCCTGGTCCCGCAGCGCGCGGAAGAAGTCCCAGCCGTACGCGCGCTCGAGCATGGCCACCGCGGTGAACGCCGATCCCGATTCCAGCGGGTTGGGCATGCTCACCTTCCCCTTGTACCGGGGGCCAAGGAGATCCTTCCAGGATCCGGGGGCGTCTTGTTCGTCCACGAGCTTCGCGTTGTACGCCATCACCATGACCGGGAGCCTCACGCCTGAAAAATGGCGGTCGGGATCGTTGAAGTATGCGGGGACCGCGGCGGCGCCCGCGCACTCGTAGGGCAGGAGCATGCCCTGCTCTTTCAGCTCAAAATACCAGAAGGGATCGCTCGTGAGAATGATGTCCGCGCGGGTGCGTCCTGCCGCGAGCTCCGCGTTCACCTTGCTCGCGATGTTCTCGCTCCCCCCCTGAAACCACATGATTTCCACGCCGGGAGGCATGGCCTTTTCCAGGAGGGGCTTCATCTCCGCGATCACCTCTTTATACATGCTCGCATAGATCCACACGCGCGGTTTTCTTGAACATGAGGCGGCGATGCACATGCACAGTACGACCGCGCAGGATGCCGCGAGGGTTTTTGCCGGGACACGCATGCACCACGGGTACTACAGGGAAGCCTCCCTTTCAAGTACATTTTCCCACGACAAAGTGCGCCGGACCCCGTCGCCCCGCCGCCAGGGGCATGCGCGGGAGGAACATCGGCCCCCCATGTCCCGGTTAACGCCACGGCACCGCATAAAAGAAATTGACATCAGCGTTCACTTTTGGAAGAGTTCGAAAAAACATGCTCCCGGGCAGGTGCAATAAATGAACGCGGAAGAAAGGAAAAAACAGATACTCGAGGTCGCGAAACGGCTCTTCTCGAAGAACGGCTACTACGAGACGCAGATTTCGGACATCGTCGAGGCGGCGGACATCGCGCGCGGCACGGTGTACCAGTATTTCAAGAACAAGGACGACATCTTCGCGACATTGCTCGACAGCTTTTACCGCCAGTGGGAACAGGCGGTTTCCCAGGGCATCAACGAGATTTCCATCAGGACCATCGATCCCGTTGACTACTTCCGGCACAGGGTGCGTATGACGCTCGTCTTCTTCGAGGGCGACCGCGAGATGTGCAACATCGTGCTGCGCATGGGGCACGGCCTCCAGCGGGACTTCGAAGCGATAATGAAGAAGATCGAAAAGCGCATCTACAACCTCATCATGAGCGATCTGGAATTGGGAATCCGCGCGGGAAACGTCCGCAGGGACCTGAACGTGGAGCTCACCGCGAACCTCCTGGACGGCGCGCTGCTTCACATCGCGTATCACTATTTTGTGAACAAGAAGGGCGAGAAAGCCGCGGTCGACATAGAAAAGCTCGCGGGGGAGGTCACCGCGGTGTTCCGTGACGGCATCTTCTGCGTACCAAAACAGTGATGCCCCGCGCGCGCCGCGGAAGCGGCTAGCGTGCGACGTCCATGACTATAAAGGTGAGATCGTCGTTGAACGTGCCTGATCCGCGGAACCGGGTGAGATCCTCGATGAGCCTTTTCGAGAACTCGGCCGGGGACGAGCCCCCGGTGCGGCGCATGCACTCCATCAGCCGCTCCTCGCCGTAGAGCTCCCTTGACGACCCCAGGCACTCGGTGATCCCGTCGGTGAACAGGAGCAGCCTGTCCCCAGGCTCAAGCGTCAGCTCGTCCTCGGCAAGCGTCACCGACGGAAACCAGCCGAGCGGCATCCCTTTCGTCTTGAGCTCGATGAAACGGTCCTGCTTTCTGCGATATACCATCTGGGGAAGGTGGCCGGCGCTCGAAAAGCGCAGGCGGCGCGTCGCGGGATCGAGCACGGCGAAGAACGCGGTCACGAAGTTGCTGTTCACCGTGGACCGGTAGACCGCCCTGTTCACCGAGGCGAGCGCCAGCGGAGGGGCGCTGCGCTCCCTGGTGCCGTCCAGCGCCATCTTGGAGATGAGCGCCAGGAAGGCGCCGTGCAGCCCGTGGCCCGACACGTCCGCGATGAAGAAATATAGCTTCCCGTCCTGTTCATAACAATCGTAGAAATCGCCCCCGACCTTGTCCATGGGGATGCATGCCGCGTGCGTACGGAAGCCGGGAACGCCTGGAATCGCCTGGGGCAGCAGGCGCTCCAGGATCATACGCGCCATGTCCAGCTCGTACTCCATCTCGCGGTTTCTCTCGGAGATGAGGCGCTGGTAGTCGTAGAGCCGCAGGAGCGCGCGGATGCGCACCATGAGCTCCCTGGAGTTGAAGGGCTTGGTGAGGTAATCGTCGGCGCCGTGCTCGATTCCCTTGATCTTGTTGGCGATCTCCGCCTTCGCGGTGATCATG
>CALMJO010000133.1 GCA_937864375.1 uncultured Spirochaetota bacterium | reverse complement strand
GAAGGAGATCGTGTCCCGCATAACGGCCGCCGAGCGGCGGACGAAGGACATCCTGGGGCCGCTCGCCTCCTACGTGATCGCGCCCGGCAACATGGACGGCGGCATGAGCTCCATCATGGAGAAGTCCCTGGGCTGCATCGTGAAGGCGGGCACGAGCAGCATCAACCAGGTCGTGGAGTACGGCGAGGCGCCCTCGCAGAAGGGGCTCGTCATCATGGACGGCCCCGGCTACGACGTGGAATCCATGACCGGGGTCGCGGCGACGGGCTGCCAGGTCATCATCTTCACCACCGGCAGGGGGAACCCGCTGGGCTTTCCCATCGTGCCCGTGATCAAGGTGAGCAGCACCACGCAGCTTTTCAAGAAGATGGAAGACGACATTGACGTCAACGCGGGGACCGTCCTCGAGGGAAGCTCCATCGAGGACGTGGCCGGCGACATAAAAGGGCTCCTCCTCAAGGTGCTCTCGGGAGAGCCCACGAAGGCCGAGCTCAACCGGCAGGAGGGGATACTCTGCATGTACACGACGACACCCGCGTTCTAACGGAGACGACCGGTCCGGCTTCCGCCGCGGGCCCATACCACACGTGGAGGTTCAGCTCATGACGAAAATACTTTCACTCTCGCCGCTCCCCGGCGATTTCTTCACCGGTCTTTTCCAGGCAAAGGGCGTCACCGGCATCGAGGTGGTGTCGGCGTTCCAGCTCGACAAGGCCGGGCTTGCGGCGGAGGCCGCGCGCGCCGAATTCATCCTGGGAGATTATTCCTTCAACCGGAAGATCGACGAAGAGTTCCTGCGCGGCGCGCCCGCGCTCAGGTTCGTCCAGCAGCCCAGCGTGGGCTACCAGCACATCGACGTCGCGGCCTGCACGAGGGCCGGCGTGAAGGTCGCCAACTGCGCAGGGGCGAATACCGTCGCCGTGGCCGAGCACACCGTCATGTGCGGTCTGGCGCTCCTCAAGAACCTGCTGCGCGCGCATGCCAGCACCGCGGCCGGCGAATGGAAGCAGCTCGAGCTCAAGCCCCCCGAGCTGCAGGGTAAAACCTGGGGGCTCGCCGGCATGGGGCGCATAGGCCGCGCGGTCGCCGAGCGGCTCAGGGCCTTTGGCGTCCAGGTGCTGTACTACGACCCACACCGGCTGGGAGCGGCCGAGGAGGCGGCGCTCCACTGCGCCTACCGCGACCTTCCCGCGCTGCTCGCGGCATCGGACATCCTGAGCCTTCACTGCCCGCTTACTCCCGAAACCCATGGACTCATAAATGCGGCCAACATCGCCGGGATGAAGCAGGGGGCGGTGCTCGTCAACGTCGCGCGGGGCGAGGTGATCGACGAGGAAGCGCTCGCGGCGGCTCTGGAGAGCGGAAAGCTCGCGGGGGCCGCGCTCGACGTGTACACGGTGGAGCCGCTCCCGGCCGGAAGCCCCCTCCGGCGCGTGGGCGGCGAGAAGCTCATTCTCACGCCGCACATCGCGGGCGTCTCGGGGGAGTCGATGATGCGCATCATCGACATGACGATTACGAACCTCGCGCGCGCGATGGCGGGAGAAGAGCCTGAGAACCTGTTGGGCTGAGCGGGACAAGTTGGGCAGGTAGTCGCCCCCTGAGGCCCTTCGACAGGCTCAGGACAGGCCCTCGAAGGGAGGCCGGAGTACCGGGAGGCATGAGGTACAGGCTTTTCTGTGAAAGGCTCGTTTCGGCAAGCTCAACGCAGGCGTTTCGACAGGCCCGCAGTGAGCTTGTCGAACTGCTCAACGAGCTATTGCATGCAGGAATCCACTCATATCAACTGTTGGATAAGCGAGGTCCGCATGAAAAAACCAAAGAGCAATGCGATTTTCAACGACAACGATTTTCCCATAAGCTTCGTGCGCAAGTCCATCATGCAGGGCACGGGGATCGACATCGAGGAGGGAAAGCAGAAGCCCATCATCGGGATCGCGAGCTCCCTCACCGAGATAAACCCGGGCCACATGCACCTGGGGGCCATCACGCAGCGGGTGAAGGAGGGCGTGCACGCCGCGGGGGGCATCCCCTTCGAGTTCAACGTCCCAGCGCCCTGCGACGGGATCACCGAGGGCCACGAGGGGATGCGCTTCGTGCTTGCCCAGCGCGATCTCATCGCAGACATCATCGAGACCCATACCCGCAGCATGATGTACGACGGCATCGTCTTCGCGGCGAGCTGCGACAAGATCGTGCCCGGCATGCTCATGGCCGCGGCGCGCCTGAGGCTTCCCGCGATCTTCATCACCGGCGGGCCGGGGGCGTGGAACATCCGCTACCGCGCGAGCATGAACGGGAGCGTTGACCACAAGGACTACGCGGACCTCTTCGACAAGCTCGCCTGCGCGACCTGCGCGACCTGCGGATCATGTGAGCTCATGGGCACCGCGAACACGATGCAGTGCCTCACCGAGGCGCTGGGCATGTCGCTCCCGCGCTCGGCGAACGTGCCCGCCTATCACTCGGAAAAGCTCGTCTTCGCGCGCCGGGCCGGCATGAGGATCGTGGAGCTCGTGGAACAGGAGATCACGGCCGACCAGATCCTCACGAGGGAGGCGATCCTGAACGCGGTGATGGTGGACCTGGCCATAGGCGGCTCCACGAACTCCACGCTCCATCTCCCGGCCCTCGCGCATGAGCTGGGGATGGAGCTTCCCCTGAGCGTCTTCAACGACTACAATCGCGTCGTTCCAACGTTGTGCGCAATTTCTCCCTCCGGCCCCTGGGGCATCACCGACCTCCTGTCTCTTATACACATCTGACGCTGCCGACGAATAGAGAGGTGT
>CALMJO010000132.1 GCA_937864375.1 uncultured Spirochaetota bacterium | reverse complement strand
GCGTTCTGCACGCCGGCCGCGACTATGAGAATGTCGGCGCGCAGGGTGTGGGACTTCAGGTTCTTCGTCCTGGTGTGGCATACGGTCACCGTGGCATTGGCGTTCTTCTGCTTCTGCACGAGCATCATGGCGATCGGCTTACCGACGAGATTGCTTCTCCCCACCACGACCACATCCGCTCCCTCGATAGGCACGCCGGAGCGGATCATCATCTGCTGTACGCCGTAGGGCGTACAGGGATAGAATCGCGCGTCCCCGATCATGATCCGTCCTACGTTGGCCGGGTGGAAACAGTCCACGTCCTTGTCCGGGTTGATGGCGTACAGTATCCTGTTTTCGTTGATATGCTTCGGCAGGGGGAGCTGTACCAGGATGCCGTGGATATCCTTATCCTTGTTATATTTATCAACGAGCCTCAGCAGTTCTTCTTCGGTTATATCCGCCGGCTGGGTGTCCTGGATGGAATGAAATCCCAGTTCATGGGCGGTCTTCTGCTTGCCCGTAACATAGCTCACCGAAGCCGGGTCTTCGCCCACCAGTATGGTCACCAGTCCGGGGGTAATGGAATGCTTTGATTTAAGGAGAGCCACCTCGGTCTTCAGCTCTTCACGTATCTGTGCGGCAATATCCTTGCCGCTGATGATTTTTGCAGTCATGCGCTCCTCCCGATATATGGGCAGGTATAGTATTATTGATTATGTATCAAATAGAATTTATTAATAATATTAAAAAAATGCACCTGTCTTCTTCTGAACCTGTTTTTAACACCCCTTTCCCCTGAGGGGGGATGAATAAATTCTCAAAATCGCAACCAAGGGAGTATTTTCCTATCTGCTGTAATTCTTCAATCTTTCATCCAGAGAACCCGTATGCAATTCAAACAGGTGATTATCATAGTCGTAGAAGTATATGGATCTACCTTCTCCCGCTATTCTTTTCCTGTCTTTGATTGTTTCCAGGCCCAATTCTGATATTATTTCAATATAACCGTCGTAGTCGTCATCGGCTATCCTGAAAGCGATATGATTATACGTTTTTTCCTTTAATGAGTCTCCTTCCATCAGGGCGAACCAGGTTTCATTGATCATAAAGAATTTTTCCTTTGATCTCGAATAATAGTTATCGCCGCTGGCATAGACCTCCCTGGCGTTGAATATTTTTCTGAAAAGATCCGCCGACCGTCCAAGATCTTTTACTATTAGGGTGATATGACTGATCCCGTGAATCATTTGCACCCCTGTCATTGCGAGGAGCGAAGCGACGAAGCAATCTTGTTTTTGTTGCCTCGTGTATTTTTATACATTGCGTGAATATTCATGATCCACATGCTGCCTATGACAAGATCGCTTCGCTTTGCTCGCGATGACATCTTGTAAAATAAACTCACAATATCCTCCCCAGCATCTCCTCGATCCTCTTGACGGTCTTCGAATTATCCGGCAGGTCTAAGAGGGGCACTCCCTTGATCTCCGACTCCTCGATTTCCGTGTCCATCGGGGTATATCCCAGCAAGGGGATGCCGGTCTCCTCAATGCCGGTGATGAATTCCTGCTCCAGAGTCTCCGGCGTCCGGTTAACCAGGAGGTAGCGCTCACCCACTTCTATCTTGAGTTCCTTTACCAGGCCGGCAATTGTTTTCACGGTCCTGAGCCCTTTCAGGGAATAGTTCGAACAGAAGATGAGCGTGTCGATTCGCGCCGCTGTCTTCCTGCTGAAATGCTCCATGCCTGCCTCGTTGTCCACCACTACATATTTATAGTTTGTGGAAAGGTGATCGAAATAATCCTTCAAGATCGAATTGGCGGCGCAGTAGCACCCCGGCCCGTCGGGACATCCCATGACCAGCATGTCCATGTGTTTCCCTTCTTTTAAAATCTGGTGGAACTTCATGTCAAGGTACGATTGTTTGGTCATTCCCG
>CALMJO010000131.1 GCA_937864375.1 uncultured Spirochaetota bacterium | reverse complement strand
GGAGATGTGTATAAGAGACAGCCCCAACCCCATCTCCCCATCTCTTCCTATCCCCTTTTCCGTTGTCTTAAAGCTCCATCTTTCAACCGGCATGTTTTTTTCTTTGACACGAGCATGGTCCATGACGGCACAATGGCATCGTGACCGACAGCACGCCCCTCATCCGCGACGCGGACGCGCGCGACATCGACGCCATCCTCGAGATCGAGGAGGAATGCTTCACCGCGCCCTGGAGCAGGAAGAACATCGAGCACGAGCTCTCCGTGTCGTGGTCCCATTTCCTGGTCGCGGAGCGCTCCGGCGAGATCATGGGCTACGTGATCGCGTGGGACGTGCGCGGCGAGATCCAGCTCAACCACATCGCGGTGCGGCCGGGCGCGCGCCGCCGCGGCGTGGGCGGCGTGCTGGTGGGCGCGATCACGGACAGGCTCGCGTCGCAGGGCACGGCACGGGTTCTCCTGGAGGTCCGGTCAAAAAACGAGGAGGCGCGCGGGTTTTACAGGGCGCTGGGCTTCATTGAAAACGGCCGCAGGAAAAACTATTACCATGACGACGACGCGGTGCTCATGGAAAAGGACATGCAATGACGGCACAGGCAAAGGCGGTCTTCCTTAAAAGCGCGTTTCGCGCGGCGGACTTTCCCGCGCTTCCCCATCCCGAGATCGCGGTGATGGGCCGCTCGAACGTGGGCAAGTCCTCGTTCCTGAACATGGTGACGGGCGTGCGGGGCCTGGTCAAGGTGGGGGCCAAGCCCGGTGTGACCAAGTCAATAAATTTCTTCATTCTGGAGGGCCGGATCACGCTGGTGGACCTCCCGGGCTACGGTTACGCGAAGCTCCCGGTGGAGATGAAAAAGCAGTTTCTCCCGCTCATAAGATCCTACCTGGCGGCGCGCGACCGCCTGCGCCTCGTGTTCCTCCTCATCGACATCCGCCGGGAGCCCGGCGACTTCGAGCACGAGATGATCGCGCACCTGGAAAAACTGGGCATCCCCACCGCGATCGTCGCGACCAAGTGCGACAAGCTCCCGCGCGGCCGCCGTGCGCAGCGCCGCCGCGAGATCGCGGACGGGCTGGGGATAGGAGCGGATTCGGTGTTTCTCTCATCCGCGGAAACGGGCGACGGGAAGAAGGAGCTGATGGGGCTCATCAGGGAGTATGGATCAGGCAAAGAAAAAGACGTGTAGGAATGGGGATGAGGGACATTACTGTAGCGACGTCCCGGCGGGACGTCGCTACAGTAATGTCCCCCCTTTCAAATTATACCTTTGAAATCCTTTCCAGCGCCTCGACCACGTTTTCGCGGCTGTTGAACGCGCTGATGCGGATGAATCCCTCGCCGCACTTCCCGAAGCCCTCGCCCGGCGTGCACACGACCGCGGCCTTCGCAAGCAGCATGTCGAAGAATTCCCAGGATGACTTTCCCGTGTTGACCCAGATGTAGGGTGAGTCCTGTCCGCCCGTGCAGGCGTATCCCAGTTTTGTCATTTCCCTGCGCACGAGCCGCGCGTTCTCCAGGTAATAGTCGACGATCTCGCGCACCTGCTTCGCCCCCTCGGGCGAGTACACCGCTTCCGCGGCGCGCTGGACCGGGTAGGACACGCCGTTAAACTTGGTCGTGTGGCGCCTGTTCCAGAGCGCGTGGATGAACTGGGGATTGCCATCGGCGTCGAATGCACGGCAGTCCTTGGGGATGACGGTGAAGGCGCAGCGGGTCCCCGTGAACCCGGCGGTTTTTGAGAAGCTCCTGAACTCGACGGCCACTTCGCGGGCCCCCGGAATCTCGAAGATGCTGCGCGGGAGCGACACCTCCCGGATGAACGCCTCGTAAGCCGCGTCGTAAAGAATCAGGCTCTTGTTTTCCCGCGCGTATTCCACCCACGCGGCAAGCCGCTCCCTCGTGATGGTTGCGCCGGTGGGATTGTTGGGGAAACACAAATAAATGAGATCGGCGCGCTCACGTGGGAAGTCGGGCACGAAGTCGTTGCCGGCAGTGCATTCCATGTAGACGAGCCCCTTGTAGCGCCCTCCGTCGCCGGCGCCCGCGCGTCCCGCCATTACGTTGGTGTCCACGTACACCGGGTATACCGGGTCGGGAACGGCGACGACGCAGTCCTGTGCAAAGAGCTCCTGGAAGTTCCCGGTGTCGCACTTGGCGCCGTCGCTTATGAAGATCTCGTCCGCCTCTATGTGAGCGCCGCGCGAGCGAAAATCGTTCCGGGCGATTTTTTCACGCAGGAAATCGTACCCCTGCTCAGGCCCGTATCCCTTGAAGCGCTCCATGCTCGCCATGTCGTCAACGCCCTCGTGGAAGGCCCTGATGATCGCCGGCGGGAGCGGCACCGTCACGTCGCCTATCCCCATGCGTATTATGCGCTTCCCCGGATTGGCCTCCTGGAACGCTCCCACCCTCTTCGCGATTTCCGAAAAAAGATACGACGATTTGAGCAAGCGATAGTTCTCGTTGATCCTGATCATGGTTCTCCTACCTGTCTCCAGCAATGCATTCTGAAATTACGTACTTGATCGTGTGTAAGAATAGGAGAGAGGGGGATAGATGAGATATGGAGATAAAAAATGGATGACTTACTGGGCCAGAGGCATGCATTCGCCATCCAGCACAACCATTCCCCATCTCTTCAATCGCCGTTATGCCGTTATCTCCTTATCTCCCTTTCTTACACGCCTTTGTTAAGCTTTCTGTTAGTGCTACATGAGTCCCTTGTACAGCCCGCCGTCGATGAGGATCGTCTCACCGTTGATGTAGCCGGCGCGCTCCGACGCCAGGAACGCGACCAGGGCGCCGAACTCCCGCGGCTCGCCGATGCGCCCCAGCGGAATATTCTTTTCCATCTCGCCGCGTACCTTGTCAAATGAAATATTTTCTTTCTTCGCGCGCTCGCCAAAGAGCGATTCCACGCGGTCGGTCATGATATAGCCCGGCGCGACCGCGTTTGCCGTTATGTTGAACGCGGCGACCTCCTGGGCGAGGCTTTTCACCAGCGCTATTACGCCCACCCTGGACACGTTCGAGAGCACGAGCGTGGGACTGGGCTGCCGTACCGTTATGGAGGTCGAGGCGATGATGCGGCCCCAGCGCTGCGCCTGCATCGCGGGAAGGAACGCGTATACGAGGCTGACCGCGCTCATGAGGTTGGACTCGAGCGCGCCCCTGAAATCTCCCGGTCCAAAATCCTTCAGCGCGCCCGCGGGAGGGCCGTTCGAGTTCGTAAAGAGAACGTGCGCCGTTCCGTAGTGGTCGAGCACCCGCTTCGCGAACCGGTCCACGTCGGCCTGACTTGTCACGTCGCACGCGTCGTGCAACACCTCGGCTCCATAGGTACGCTTGAGCTCTTCCGCGGTCGTACGAATCCTTTCCGCATCGCGCGAACAGATGGCGAGCCTGGCCCCCTCGGCGGCGAGCTCCATGGCGACGGCGCGGCCAAGCCCCCTGCTCGACGCGGTCACGACGGCGACCTTTCCCTTCAGTCCAAGATCCAAGATCACCCTCCCCCTTCCGGCGGCGCCGCCGGGAAGTATTCATCGATTATCCTTTCCACGTCTGCAAGCCACGCGGCGCGCTGGGCGGGAGTACTGGTCACCACGACATTGTACATTACCCTGTGGTGGCGCGTAATCCCGCAGAACTCGAAGATGCATTTCTTCCAGATCAGTTCGAGCGGGTCCCCGAACACGCTTCGCTCCCGCTCCTGCGGCGTGTCCGACGTATTGAAGACTAGGCCGGTTTTCCCCGCCAGCAGCCCCGCCGGCACGCCCTCGCCCATGTCCGCGCCAATGAACTCGTAGGCGACCCCGGCACGGATCACCCTGTCGATCCAGCCCTTGAGTATGGCGGGCGGCTGCCCCCACCAGTTGGGGTGTACCACCACCAGCCCACCGGCCCGCCGGAGCTCGTCGCAATGCACGCGTAGTTCCGGGGAAAGGGCTGCGTCCCGCCGATTTTCGGACTCCCGCATAAGGGGATCAAATCCCTCTCGATAGAGATCGTGGAAATATATTTCATGATCGTTTCGTTCTAGTGCCGCCCGCGCGGCAGCGGCGATGGCAGTGTTGAAGCTTCCGGGCGAAAAATGGGCGAGGACCACCATCACGCGCATCCGGGCCCCCCGAAAATCCTTTCCACGGGAACCACGACATCGCCAGGTGCGCACATGCAGTTGATGCAGTGCGCCTCGCGGAAGTTCTTCAGATCTTCCACGCGAACCTCCCGCGCGACAAGCCTCCCGGCGGCGATGAGCCCGGCGCGCATGGTGCCCTCCAGGAGCGGCGCGTCGGGGGTCACCCAGTGCGTGCCGTCAAAGAGCGCGATATTGCTGAACGAGGTGTCGGTAACGCGACCGTGCTTCACGATGAGTACATCGTCGCATTCACCCTTTTGGGCGAGAAGCGCATGGAGCGCCGACTTGTCCTCGTATTTATGCGCGTACTCGACAGTGTCGCTGTACACCAGCATGAGCGAACGGACCGTCCGCCGGCTGTAAGCCGCGAACTCGACGCGCTCGATGCGTTCCCGGTAGAGCACGCGGCACTTCACGAGACCGCGCGCGAAGTCCGCCGGTACGCTCACGCTCGACGCGAGCTCGATCGCGTCATCACGTCCAAGGATCTCCCGCCGGGAACGGTCCATCCGCTCCTGGTGAAGGTGGACGTTTACAAGCGCGCCGTCCTGGACGCGAATCGATTCAAGCAATAGGGACATAGATTTTTTGCACCATTTCCCGGTATTCGGCTTCCGGATCGCTGTACACGGTTATGCCTCCGCCGCTTTTGTAAAAGAAGGAATCGCCGTCGCGCTCGATAAAGCGGATCATCACGCCGCTGTCGAGCCGCGTGCCGTCGAATATCCCGAACACGCCTGTATAAAATCCCCGGGAATAGTCCTCCACGGCGCGAATTATTTCAACAGTTTTCTTTTTAGGCGCGCCCGTAACCGATCCCGCCGGGAGCAGCGACGCGATGATGTCGCCGATGCGCCTTTCCCAGTTCACCTGGAGCTCCCCCCGGATTTCCGAGCTCGTCTGGAGGATGGGGCCTCTACGCGTTTCAACCCGTGTTACATAGCGAAAGCGCGCAACGGAAACCCGCCGAGAAACGAGTGACAGGTCGTTTCGCAGAAGGTCCACGATCGTCAGATGCTCGGCGAGCTCCTTCCCGTCGGCGAGAAGCGTCTCCATCGCGCCATGGGCCGACGCGTCGATGGTCCCCTTCATGGGATAGGTGCATATGCGGTCATTCTCGATCCGGACGAATCGCTCCGGCGAGAACACGACGAACCGGTCATCGAAAAAAAGCCTGAAGAGGGCGGTGCTACCCAGAAAAATGTCCCGGAGTCCGCGATCCGTAAGCACCGGCGTCCGGCAGGTGAGGTTGACCAGGTAGGAATCGCCGTCGCGAAGGTGCTTCTGCACGCGGCAAAACGATTCCAGGTAGCGCGCATATGGCACCGGCCTGCATTCAAGCATAAGGCCGCGCGCGTCGGCGCGCGCTTGCGGGTAATTTCGCATCCCTCCCGCGTCGTACATAATGCGCACGGGATCGACCTCTAAAAGCGGCTGGACCACGGGTTCGCGCATCTCGTAATCGATAATAAACAGGAAGGGCGTTCGCGAGGCGCCCAGACGGTTCATGGTCTGGACCCATGATTCAGCTTCTTCCTTCAACAAGCAGGCATCATCCGGCCTTCCCGACTGCAGAATATTGTTCATAAAATCTTTCCTAAAAACGGATAAGTATCAGCCGCACCCTACTATGCATAAAGGAAGTGCAAATGAAAGCAGCGTTGTACCTCGTTGTCAAATTGATTTTCAGGTTGAACCAGGCTTCCCTGCTCACGGGCAAATCCAGGTCATGGCTTTGCAGTTCGCTGATAAGCCGTCTATTATCGTCCCAAGCAAGTTTTTGCTGCTTCAGTGGAGGTGTAAAATACCAGAAAAGAAAACCAAAAGGAGAACGAGACAGGATTCATGTCGTGTTTGAAGAATCCGAATACGAATTTTTCACCGATATGCGGAAGTTCTATAAAAAGTCGGTTTCTCTCCTATTGACCATTTCTCTTGAACTTTATCTCGATGAGTATTTAACAAATAGTCACAACGTTAAAGTTGATGGAAGGCATGATAATTATCCCTTCTCAGGTCGCACTATGGCGAGGATTGTATTGCCAGAAGAGATAATTTGGAGAATACACTGGGAAAAAACCTGATACAAACAGGAACTTCCCGAAAAAAACCAAGACAGGCAGTCAGGACCACCCGCTTAGCGGGTGGCCTGCTCTAGCCCTATAAGGGCTTTT
>CALMJO010000130.1 GCA_937864375.1 uncultured Spirochaetota bacterium | reverse complement strand
ATGTCGAACTCCGCATGGCGCGGTGCGCAATAGAAGACGCCCACACGGCGCTCGGAAGTTTCACTCGCCGGGGAGATCCCCACCTGTCCGATTTCTCCCGCGCTCTCCCCGTCGATCCAGACCCGCGCCGCGATGAGCGCCAGGTCCAGCTTAAAGCCCATCAACGGCGGCGCTTCCTTCAGCAGCACGCGCAGGCGGTATGTCGCGAACCCGTGACCGGGGGGCGCCGGGCCGCCGTCGGCGATCTCGGTCCAGGGCGTGGCGATGTCGATGAGGCGCGGCGCGGGCAGGTCCGCCGCGAGCGCGGGCTGGATAAGCTTGTTCCAGTAGAGCTCCCAGGTGCCGGAAAGCGGCACCACGCCGTCGCGCGCAAAGTCCCATGAGCGAAGGTCGATTACACCGTTGTGCGCAATAGGTTGGATTTCACGCGGGGCGCGGGCGCACCCGTCCGCCGCCATGCACGCCATGGCAAGGAGGATGATCCGGAATAATGCGGTCGCCGACTTCTGCATGTCACAGCTCCCGCTCGCGCGCGCCCCGGGCCAGTCCGTAAACCGGACCGGGGAGGCTCATGGTTTTTTGATCCCGCCCTCCGATGAACCAGGTGCCGACAGCCTTTCCTTCAACTCCGCCACGAGCTTCTCGAGACGCGCGAGCGCGTCCTTTCCCGATTCTATTTCTTTCCCGGCCCTGTCAAGTTTCGCCTGCTGCTCGCTAATAAGCGTTTTCTGCGAGGCGATCTCTTCTTCCTTGGCTGCCGTCTCCTTCTTGATCGCGTCCATCTGCTTCTGGAGCGTGAATTCCTTCTGCGCTCCGTCCTTTTTAAGCGTCTCGCGCTCGGTGTTCCACGCGTCCCTGTTCTTCGCGGCCTCCTCGTTCACGCGCTTCAGCTCGTCTTCCAGCCCCTTCTGTATTTCCGAATTCAGCCGCGTGAGGTCCCGGATCTTGTCCGAGCTTTCTTTCTTGAGCACCTCGTTCTGCTGTTCGAGCGACTTGTAGCGCGTGTCCCTGAGCGCCAGGTCGCGGGCGTACTGTTCCCTGAGCGACGCGACGTCCGCCTCCAGGCGCTCGATGCGCGCACGCTGCTCTCCCATGTCCTTTTTCCGCTGGAGGTTCTCGTCCTTGATCACGCTGTTCTCGCGCTGGAGGAGCGTGGCCCTCCCCTTCAGGAGCGCGTTCTCCGAGCGGAGCTGCTCGGTCGCTTTCTCGCAGGCCCTGTCGCCGGGAGTCACGCACGCCTGCGCAAGGAGGGCGGCACACAGAACCGCCCATGCAAATGGTTTCATCGCATCACCGCCGCAATGTGAATTCATTTTTCAAGTATAGCCGCCGCGGTGGCCGGCGTTCAATCAAAATATGGCCGGCGGGCCTGTTTTTTCATTGCGCGAAGGGTTTTTCCGGGGAATACTCTCACCATACCATTTCGCGAGGTGGGCCAT
>CALMJO010000129.1 GCA_937864375.1 uncultured Spirochaetota bacterium | reverse complement strand
CGTCCAGGCTCATCGACGCAAGCTGCGCATACCCCTTGATGGTGGTCAGCGGGTTCTTGAGCTCGTGGCTCAGGTTGCGGATCAACCGCTCAATCAGTTCGTGTTCAGCCTGGTTCATCAGGGTTCACCGGCATGCGTCAAAACGGGATGGGCTCCGCATCCTCCCACAGCCTCTCCAGCTGGTAGTATTCCCTTCCTTCCCGCGTGAAGATATGCACGACGATTTCGCTGTAATCGAGCACGATCCAGGGGGAATCCATGAGCGGCCTGTTGCGCTCCCGGATGCCGTGCTCGCCAAAGAAGCGCTGCACCTCGCGCGCGAGGGCGCGCGAGTGGATGCTCGAATTCGCGGTCCCGATCAGGAAATAATCCAGGAACGAATTGACCTGCATGAGGTTCAGCAGCACGATATCGTCGGCTTTCTTCTCCCCGAGAACCCGCGCGCACCTGCGCGCGAGGTCAATGATCGCGGTTTCGTCCAGCCTGTTTTTTGCGGTCATTTCGCGTAGTCCTTGCCGATTATGATGAGCGCGTCGGAAAGCTGGGACGAATCGATGATGTGGTGGACGCGGGATACGCCCGCGAACTCCGCAATCTTCCTGACCGCGTTGGTGTCGCCGCTCTGGTTGATCACCACCGTGTGATCCATGAACGGGTACGGCGAGGTCCCGAACTCAATCACGTTTATTCCCTCGCGGTTCAGGGCGTTGCGCATCTTCTTCGCGAGCCCCGGGATGCTGGTGCCGTTCAGGACGCGGACGCGTATGGTCTGGTCCTGCGGCGCTCCCAGCACGAGCTGGGAGAGGAATTCCTTTTCGTAAAATCTCGTCCCGGCCTCGTCGATGACGTAGTACCCGTCATCCTCCATTTTGCCCGGGGCCCGGATGCACTGGATATCCCCCTCGTCGAACACGAATTTCGAAAGGGAGAGGAGCTCCTGGTCCAGCATGTTGGTCCGCACCTTGCCCAGGAGGTGGGAGATGAGCTTAACGTCAACCAGCGGCTTGTAGCGCTCCCTGTTGTAGTAGAGGGTGAGGATGATGTCCTGTATCCGGTCGTACTTCCGGTACACGGAGTTGCCCTCGACCGCATTGATGTACTGGACGGCCTTTGCCCCGTCGAAATAGTTGAGGCCGGGAGAGACGCCGTCGATCTTCTGCACCTGGTTGAGCACGAAGAGGTCGACGCCCTCGAGCAAGTCGACCATGCGCTCGACGTCCGGCGCGTAGATCTCGATCCAGAACGGGACGTTCAGCTTGAGGTCCGACTCGAGCGCGCGTGAAATCTTCGAGAAGCCGTCGATGTCGATCTCGTCCAGTCTCACCGACTTCTTCCCGCTGCCGCCGATCCTGAGGCTGGGCGGGAGCAGGGTGACGCCCATGCGGCTGTTCTCCGGGTTCACGCTCACCACCGCGAAAAACCTGTGCTTGTTGTCGTGGAAGACGTTGCTCCCCATCACGAGGACGTTGATGAGCTTCCTGTTCTGCGCGAGCACCTGTACCGCGTTCCTGGTGGTGATGCGGTACACGTACAGGACGGACAGGAGTCCGATGATGCAGGCCAGCGCAATGCCCACGTTCTTAATAGTATTCCTGTTCAAGGACGATACAACCCCTTACTTTGAATGTACTCTTCAGTTGACGGGTGGACCAGGTAGCGAATCCGCTTCCCGGCCCTGACGCGCTCCCTGATCTCCGACGAGCTCACGCCGATGTGGGGATTCGAGGCAAAGAAGACCGTTCCCCCGCACGACGCCAGCTCGTCATTGATCGCGCTGCACCCGGGCCTTGGCATGACCACGAGCGACACCAGGTCCAGCAGCGCGCGGTATTCTTTCCAGGTATGCAGCTCCGCGTATGAATCGGCGCCCACGAGGAGGAAGAGCTCCGCCCCCGCGCGCTCGCGGAGCAGCTGCCTGACGGTCAGTATGGTGTACGAATCCTCCTCCCGGTCAAGCTCCATGCGGGAGAGCTCGAACCCGGGATTGTCGCCAATGGCGAGCTCGATCATGCGCGCCCGGTCCTCCGCGTTTATCTCTTCCTTGAGCGCCTTGTGCACGGGACGACGCGAGGGCATGAAGAGCACTGTGTCGAGCGAGAACTCGTCCCGGACATGCTCGGCGCACACCAGGTGGCCCATGTGCAGCGGGTTGAACGTGCCGCCGTAGACGCCAATCCTCACTGCCGCACCTGGCCTGTCCCGTAGACGATGTACTTGAGGCAGGTGAGCCCCTCTATGCCCATGGCGCCGCGCGCGTGGAGCTTCTGCGTCGATATGCCGACCTCGGCGCCCAGCCCGAACTCGCCCCCGTCATGGAAGCGCGTCGAGGAATTGACGAACACGGCCGCGGAGTCCACCTCCCGGAGGAAGCGCTCGGCGTTGAAATAGTCCGAGGTCACGATCGCGTCGGAATGGCCGGACCCGTACTTCGCGATGTGCTCCATGGCCCCTTGCATCGAGTCCACGATCTTCACCGTCAGGATGAGCTCGCCGTATTCGGTGTGCCAGTCCTCCTCGGTCGCGGGCCTCGCGCGCCCCGGGAAAAGCTTCACCGTGCGGGGGCAGCCGCGCAGCTCCACGCCGCGCTCCTCGAGCAGGGCGAGGAGCTCCCCGGTATGGGGATAGAGCTCGTGGACCAGGAGCGTCTCCATCGCGTTGCACACGGACGGGCGCTGGACCTTGGCGTTCACGCAGATGCTTCCCGCCATCTCCCTTTCCGCCGACTCGTCCACGTAGGTGTGGCACACCCCCTTGTCGTGCTTGATCACGGGGATGGAGGACTCCCTGGTGACCATGTCGATGAGGCTCTGACCCCCGCGGGGGATTACGATGTCTATGTACCCGCTCATGCCAAGAAGTATGTTCACGAGCGCGCGGTCGGCCTGTTCCACGAGCATCACCGTGTCGGCGGGAACACCGGAGTCCCTGAGCGCGTCTTTGATCACCGCGTACAGCGCGCGGTTCGAGTTGATGGATTCGCTCCCGCCGCGCAGGATGCACGCGTTCCCGGACTTCACGCACAGGGCCGCGATGTCGGTGGTCACGTTGGGACGGGATTCGTATATCACGGCGACCACGCCAATGGGCACCCGCATCTGCCCCACGCGTATCCCCGAGGGACGCAGCTTCATGTCCTGGACCCTCCCGACCGGGTCGTCAATGAGGGCGATCTCTTCAATAGATTGGGCTATTGCCTCGATCCTCGCCTCGTTGAGCTTCAGCCTGTCCTGGAACGCGCTTGTGAGGCCCGCCTCCGCCGCGGCCTTCATGTCCTTCGCGTTCTCCGCGATGATGAAGCCGGCGCGCTCGCGCACCATCCGGGCGATCGAATGGAGCGCCCCGGTCTTGACCGTTGATGACAGCATTCCCGCGGCGCGGGAGGCTTTCCTGGCCCTGAGGCATATGTCTTCTATGTACGCGTTATTGTCCATGGCGTTGTCCCCGTTCAGGATCCCGCCGGGCGCGCGGCATGCCTGCGGCCAACCGTGCACCGGTGCGGGATGTGAATCAGACTTTGCCGGATTTTCGAAAAGTCAAGAATATTTGGACGATCCCGTGAAATTTAACGGGCGCAGCCGGGGGACTGCTCAATTCCATGCGCACGCATGAATGCTTCAAGCATACCGGGCGCGATGCTCTTCACGCAGCACAGGATCTTTTCCTGGACCCGCGGCGCGGCGTTGTCATAGATGGAATCAAGCGCCCTGTACGCGCCGGGGACGTCACCCGGGTGGCGCGCGTTAAGGAAATCCTCGAGAGCATTCGCGTCCAGGCGGGCCAGCGAGGCGAGGATGCCATGCCGGTATTCCTCGGGTGCGCCGTCATAGAGCGCCTCCAGGGCCGCACGCGCACGGTCCCTGTCCCGGGAAAAGCCCAGGATCCAGATGATAGCCTTCCTGTTCACGGGAAGCGGCTCGTCCCTGCAGCGCTCCATGAGGTACCCGGGATCGATGGTATTGTTCTGGAGCAGCGCATAATAGCCGGCCAGCCGCTTGAGGCCGTCGTGACTGTTGAGCATCGTGGCGTTCTTTACGTGCTCGAATGAAGGCCGGTACAGGAGCACCATCGCGCGCGAGCTTCCCGTAACAAAACCAGTGAGGGCGCGCCCGCCCACCAGCAGTCCTCCGGCCAGCCCCGCGACCGCGACGCAGGCGAACGTTAAGCTGAGATAGTATTTCTTCATCATCGGACCCCATGCTTCCGCGCCGTTAAAAATAAGGCGAAACCCGGCGATTACAACCATTTTTCTTGACAAATAATCTTTCCCGCGTAAGGTTCATCAAGCGGCGCGCCCTTTTCCCGTCGCCGTGCCGGATCGCCCTACCGGTGAAGACTTATCTCTGCAAGCATATCCCGAGGATGTATGGAATTTGAACCGGTCATAGGCCTTGAAGTCCACGTGCAGCTCAACACAGCGACCAAGATCTTCTGTGGCTGCTCCACGCGGTTCAAGGCAGATGCGAACACCCAGACCTGCCCCGTCTGCCTGGGTCTGCCGGGCGTGCTTCCCGTCCTGAACGAGGAGGCGCTCAGGAAGGCGATCATGGCCGGGCTTGCGCTCAATTCCACGATCGCGACCTACAGCAAGTTCGACCGCAAGAACTATTTCTACCCGGACCTTCCCAAGGCTTACCAGATCTCGCAGTACGACAAGCCCATCTGCCTGGGCGGATTCATCGAGATCAAGACCGGCGATGCGGCAAAGAAGATCGGGATCACCCGGCTCCACCTGGAGGAGGACGCGGGCAAGTCCATCCACTCGGAGGACCCCGGAAAAAAGGTCTCGTACGTGAACTTCAACCGGACCGGCGTCCCGCTGGCGGAGATCGTGTCGGAGCCCGACATCGCCTCCAGCGACGAGGCGTACGCCTACCTCCAGAACCTCAAGACGATCATGAAGTACCTGGAGGTCTCCGACTGCAACATGGAGGAGGGAAGCCTCCGGTGCGACGTGAACATCTCCCTGCGCGAAAAGGGCACAAGGCCCTTCGGGCAGAAGGTCGAAATCAAGAACATGAACTCGTTCCGCGCGGTCAAGATGGCGATCGAGTTCGAAATCCAGCGTCAGACGCGCGCCCTTAGCGGCGGCGAGCGTATTCTTCAAGAGACGCGCCTGTGGGACGCCAACCGCAGCGAGACCTTCAGCATGCGGTCCAAGGAGGAGGCGCACGATTACCGCTACTTCCCTGAGCCCGACCTCCCCCCCGTCATGATCGACCAGGCATATATCGATGCGATCCGCTCCCGCCTCCCCGAGCTTCCTGCGCAGAGGCAGGCGCGCTTCGTCGCCGAATACGGCCTCCCGCCGTACGACGCCGAGGTCCTCACCGCCTCCCGGCCCATGGCGGACTACTACGAGGCCGTCGTGAAGGAGGGCGTTAACCCCAAGAAGGCTTCCAACTG
Organism: uncultured Spirochaetota bacterium; assembly: GCA_937864375.1. Lineage (GTDB taxonomy): Bacteria > Spirochaetota > UBA4802 > UBA4802 > UBA5368 > FW300-bin19. The sequence continues at coordinate 2,471 of CALMJO010000129.1, read as the reverse complement.
GATCATGGTGGAGCTCATGGCGAGGCTCGACGATCCGGAGAACGTCCAGGCGTTCAACGTGCAGCCGCTGCAGCTGGCCAGTCTCCTGAGGCTCATCGACGACGGCACGATCAGCGGAAAGATCGCAAAGACCGTGTTCGAGGAAATGGCGCGGACGGGCGGCGATCCCGCATCGATCGTGAAGGAGAAGGGCCTCGTACAGGTGACCGACACCTCCGCCATCGAGGAGGTCGTCGACAGGGTGCTTGCCGGGAACCCGCAATCCGTGGCCGACTTCAGGAGCGGCAAGGGCAAGGCCCTGGGCTTCCTCGTGGGACAGGTGATGAAGGAATCCAGGGGCAAGGCGAACCCGCAGATGGTCAATGAAATTCTCATGAAGAAACTTTCGTGACACACGAAGCATACCAAAGGAGCATCGAATGAATGCGCTGACATCAACGAGAATACCCGGCGGCAAGAAACTCTTCAGCGGCAAGGTTCGCGACGTTTACGCCGCGGACAAGGAACACCTCATCATCGTCTCGACCGACCGCATTTCGGCGTTCGACCACGTGTTTCCCAACGGGATCCCGGGCAAGGGAATAATTCTGAACAGGATATCGAACCTCTGGTTCCAGAACATCAAGCTCATCAAGAACCACATCGTCGAGACGAACTGCAGGATGTTCCCCAAGCCCTACTGCGACTTCCCGGAAATGCTCCAGGACCGCGCGGTGATGGTGCGCCGCGCCGAGCGCGTCGATTTTGAGTGCGTTGCCCGCGGCTACCTGATCGGCAGCGGATGGAAGGACTACCAGGCCACCGGCGAGGTGTGCGGGATAAAGCTCCCCGACGGCCTCCAGATGGCCCAGGAGCTCCCCGGACCGCTCTTTACGCCGTCCACCAAGGCGAAGTCGGGCCACGACATGAACGTATCGATCGAGGTCATGCGCAGAAAGATGGGGGCCGACGTGGCCGATCGCCTGGGCGAGATCACCCTCCAGATCTACGACTTCGGAAGGGAAAAGCTCAAAAAGGCCGGCATCCTTCTCGCCGACACCAAGTTCGAGTTCGGCTTCTACGGCAACGAAATCATGCTCATCGACGAGGTGCTCACCCCGGACAGCTCGCGCTTCTGGGACGCTTCGCAGTACAAGGTAGGGAGCTCGCCGGTGAGCTTCGACAAGCAGTTCATCCGCGACTACCTGGACACCACCCCGTGGGACAAGAACTCCCTTCCCCCGCCCCTGCCGGACGAGATCATCGGGAAAACCGCGGAAAAGTACGAGGAGATGTACCAGCGCGTACAGAGCGTTTTTGCATGACGCGCGCCCCGGCGCGGACCTGGCTCAAGTCCGGGGCATGCCGTGCCGATACTATACAGTACAGGCATGCCATGGATATCACCACCGGAGGAGTTTGATGGCGCTCGTTCAAAAGAATCCCTATGACCAGTACAAGCGCACCGAGATCAGCACCGCAAACCAGGGCAAGCTCATAGTCATGCTCTACGACGGCGCGATAAAGTTCCTGAACATCGCGATCGAAAACATGAATCCCCGCACCTATGACGTCGTCAACAACAACATCCTCAAGGCCCAGGATATCCTCGCCGAGCTCATCGTCTCGCTGAACATGGAGGAAGGGGGCGAGATCGCCAGGAACCTCCTGAGCCTGTACGTGTACTTCAAGAAGCGCCTCCTCGAGGCGAACATCCAGAAGGACGCCGCGATCGTCACCGAGGTCGCCTCCCACCTCAAGGGGCTGCGCGATTCCTGGGAAAAGATTTCCGCCAAGGAGGCCCGCACCGACAAGCAGGCCACGCTCGCGGCAAAGGGCACGTTCAGCATTGAGGGATGACGTCGAGCACCTGCTGCAGCGCTTTTCCGAGATTCTCACCCGCAAGCTCACCCTGCTCCGCTCGATCCGCACGGAAGAAAACAACGGGCGCTACTACCTCACCTGCGGCGACTTGGACCGCCTTGCCTCGTCAATCGAAACCTGCTCTGAGCTCGTAATTGAAATCGACGCGCTTGATTACGACGCGTCCGGAACCAGGAGCGCGCTCGCGCGCACCCTGGGGGTCCCTGAAGAAAGCCTCGTCGCGTTCCTGCGTTCCTCGGGCGAGGAGAGCGCCTTGAAAACGGTTTCCCTGCTGTCGATCATCGCCGCCCAGACGAGAGCGCTCGCGCCCGAGCATGAACGCCTGCTCGCCTTGATGGAGGCGAAGCGCGTCGAGATGGAGCGCGAGAAGAGAAGCCTTGAATCGTTCGGCAGGGTGCTGGGCGCGGGCGAGATCAAAGGTCGGCGGGATTCTTCTTCTTGAGAATCTGCGCGCGCAGCTCGGTCATCTTCCGGTAATCGAAGGAATACTTTTTCTTCTTGTATATTTCGTTGAACTTCTTCATGTACTTTTTTGACTTGAAGTACTTCTGCACGCGTTCGGAGACCGGAAAAATCTGTTCGGACGGATCATACACCCTGTCTCTTAT
>CALMJO010000128.1 GCA_937864375.1 uncultured Spirochaetota bacterium | reverse complement strand
AAAAGCCCTTATAGGGCTAGAGCAGGCCACCCGCTAAGCGGGTGGTCCTGACTGCGTCATGGGCGTCCATGTACTGGTTGCCGAGCAGGTACTCGATTTCATCGCGGAAGGTTTCCCGGTCAAGATCCTGGCCGTTCGAATGCCTTCCGTGGGAACGCTCGAAAAGGTCAACGCAGCGCAGTGCCGTCGCGCTCTCGTTCAGCAGCCAGATGCCCGCCCGCTCCACCTCGAAGCAGTCCGACACGATTTCGGTGATGGACCGCATGGACGTTGCAAAATCGCCCTTCCATACGGCATCGGACGAGGCGATGGCGCCTATGGCTTTCATCTGTTTTTCCACGCGCCGCGCGCGCCCCAGGAGCATGGACTGGGTCTTCTTGAGTTCGCTGATATTCCGGGTGACCCCGAGGATGCCCACCGGCACCCCATGCTCGTCTTTCAGAAAAGAGAACTCGTTGTCGGTCCAGATGGTGGAACCGTTTTTACAATATTCCTCGAGCTCGAGCTTCACGGTGCGCTCGATGTCCCCGCGCTCGAGCTGGACCTTCGCCTCGAGCATTGCGGCGGAGGCGGCCGCGAGCGACGGTGGCGTGAGGACCTGGTCGAGCGACTGCGCCATGGCCTCCTCGACCGAGTAGCCCCGCATCCGTTCCACCGACGGGCTGATGTAGGTGAAGCGGAATTCCATGTCCATGGTGAAGATGATGTCGACGGCGTTCTGGGCGATCATGCGATATTTCCGCTCGCTGTCCTTGACGGCCTTTTCCGCATTTTTCCGGTAAGTGATGTCCGTCGCGATGCCCTCGAGCAGGGGAGATTTTTCCACGGAGCCCTTGATGAATACAACCGTTTGCAGAACGGTCTTTACCTCGCCGGGTTTTGTTATGATCTCAAATTCATTCTGGTATTCTTTCGCGGTTTCCCCGGGGAAGCTTTCCCACCATTCCCTGATGCGTCGTCGTGAGCCCGGATGGATGAGGCGGTCCAGGATGTCCGGAGTCTGCATGAACTCGGACTCGGTATAGCCGGTCAGGGGCAGCACATGGGGACTCACGAATTCGAATTTTTCCTCGCGCAGGTTATAGCGCGTGATGAGCGCCGGGGTGGTCGCGATGAGGCGTGCATTGAACCGGATTTGACGGTTGAGCTCTTCGTGGGCTGCCAGCAGTTCCGCGTTCTGCGCCTCGAATTCCTCGTTGGTGGCGGTAAGCTCTTCCATCGTGGCTTCGAGCTCCTCGTTGGTGGCGGCGAGCTCCTCGTTCGATGCCAGGAGTCTTCGGTTGCTCGTTGCCGCCTGTTCCAGCGATTGCCGCGTAATCGAGTAAAGGGCGTAGGATATACAGCAGATGATGAGGATGGCGGCGGTATTGTCGGCCAGGTGCTCCAGCATCTCGGCATGGGGAAGATCGAGGGCGACCTCCTGGTAGTTCATGAATACGGTGAGTACGGTGATGTTTACAAGTCCATATAAGGGGATTACCCAGCCTCTCCGTGCGATCACGAGCGGCGCCAGCGAAAGGATTGCGACAACGAGGACCACCGAATTCAACCGGGGGAGGGCGGGGGATTCGTCCAGGAACATGACCATCCAGACGGCAGACTGCGCCATGGTGAAAATCAGGTGCGCCGCGATCGTGAATCGTCCCCTGATGAGCAGTATGAACGCGACGAGAAAAATAAGGAAGAGCATGGTGGTGGGAGCAAGTACCAGAAACTGCACCCGGCCGCCCGCGGCCGGCATGACGAGGTGCGTAATCGCGGTGTAGATGATTATGGCGGGGATGATCAGGAGCCCGAAGCCGCATATGAAAAACATGAGCTTCGCCTTGAGGGCAATCATATAGTCGGCGTGTTCGTATCGTTTAAGCAGTCTGTCTATAAAGCCCTTCATGCTCGGCCCTGCCCGGCGTTTACCGGATGTCTAAACGTATTACCACGTACCGTCCGGGCAGGCAAGGAAATTTTATAAACCGTGCGGGCGAAAGCCCGGGTGAAAAAAGAGTTTACAGAGGCGCCCATCCCGGCACCTGCTGGGTGTGGGACGAACGCCCACGTTCCCGCATCAGAAGGGAAACGCACTATATGACACGTTCATTTTACGACCTCACACCCGATACCATCCTCAAGGCGCTCGAGCAGAGCGGGTTTGAGCCCACGGGGCACTGCCTTGCGCTCAACAGCTACGAGAATCGCGTGTACGACCTGAAGCTCGAGGGTGGATCGCACGTCGTGGCGAAATTCTACCGGCCGGGGAGATGGTCCAGGGAGCAGATCCTCGAGGAGCATGAATTCCTTCTTGCGCTAAGGGAGGACGAAATACCCGTCTGCGCCCCCATGCGCTTTGGCGACGGAGCGACGCTCCATGAGATCGAAGGCATTTTGTACGCGGTGTGGCCGCGCACCGGGGGAAGGGTCCCCGACGAGCTTTCCGACACGGAGCTGGAAATCCTGGGAAGGACGCTCGCGCGCATCCACAACATGGGCGCCTCGAAGCAGGCGCGCTACCGCATCGAGCTCACCGGCGAGACCTACGGCCTGAGGCCCCTCGCCTTCCTGGAGGAAAAGGGACTCCTACCGCCGCACTGTGCGGCGCGCTATGCGGAGGCCGTAAAGGAGATAGTGAAGATCTACGACACGCTCCGTGCCGGCGTGCCCGTGCACCGCATCCACGGCGACAGCCACCTGGGGAACCTCTTGAACGGCGTCGAGGGCTGGCACTTCCTCGATTTCGACGATTTTCTCACCGGCCCGGCGGTCCAGGACGTATGGATGCTCGTTCCCGCCCGCGACCGCGAGGGATTGCGCCAGCGCGAGGTCTTCCTGGGCGCGTACCGGCAGTTCAGGGAGTTCAATGACTCGTGGCTGAAGCTGATCGAGCCCCTGCGCGCCCTCAGGTACATCAATTACGCGGCATGGATCGCGCGGCGCTGGGAGGACCCCGCCTTCCCGCGTGCCTTCCCGCACTTTGGCACGGTGCAGTACTGGGAGGACGAGACGCAGGACCTTGAGCAGCAGCTGAGCTTTTTCCACGAGCACGAGGATGACCTGCCCGAGGGCATCCTCCGGGAAAAGAGTGATGAAAAGGCGGAATCGGAGCTTACCAACAAGGACTTTTTCTGGGACTGGGAGGAAAAGTAGTTTTCTCGCGCGCCGCCCGGTCATACCCCCCGGTATCTTCCTTGACATTGCGCCTCTCGCATGTCTCACTACTCATGGCGGGAGGGGCTGCCCGCACCCAAATTACTGCCGGAGCGTGCGTTCATGAAGATCAAAAGTATATTCAAGTGGATTCTAATCGGCTTTGCGGCGCTCGTCGTCGTCGTGGCGGCATGGGCATGGCTTACCACGTACCATCCGGCCGACGTGGAGAGCGTGAAATTCGAGTGCTCCGACAAGGCGCCCGTCCTGAAGCCCGGGCAGAAGGTCAAGGTGCTCTCCTGGAACGTCCAGTACATGGCGGGCAAGAACTACGTCTTCTTCTACGACCTGATTGACAATTCCGGCCCGGACGAGCGGCCGTCGAGCGCCGACATTACCACGACCATCAACGAGGTCGCGCGCGTGATAAAGAGCGAGAACCCCGACGTGATCCTCCTCCAGGAGCTCGACGAGGGGGCGAAAAAGACCGATTACGAGAACCAGCTCAAGCGCCTGCTCTCGCTGCTGCCCGCGGACTACTCCTGCCACGCGAGCGCCTTCTACTGGAAGGCCTCCTACGTGCCGCACCCGCGCATCCGCGGCTCGGTGGGACTCAAGCTCGCGGTCATCTCCAGGTTCAAGGTCACATCATCCACGCGCTACCAGCTCGAGCTCATCCCGGGAGACCCGGTCACGATGCTCTTCAACTTCAGGCGCGCGGTACTTGAGCTGCGCATGCCCGTCGACGGCGGAGGGGAGTTCGCCTTCCTGACCACCCATCTTGACGCGTTCGCGCAGGGAACCAATACCATGGAAAAGCAGGCCAGCCAGGTAAAGGAAATCCTGGACACCCTGAGCGCGAAGAAGGTGCCCTGGGTGATAGGCGGCGACTTCAACCTGCTCCCTCCCGGCGGCATGTACGAGGCGCTCCCCGGGGACCAGCGCGCATATTTCAACCCGAAGACCGAGATCGAGCCCCTGTTCAAGGCGTACAAGTCGGTCCCCTCGCTCGCCGAGGCGAACGGTCCCGAGGTTAAAAAATGGTTCACGCATTATCCCAACGACCCGGCAGTCAAGGCGCCCGACCGCATCATCGATTACCTGTTCTTTTCGAACAGCGTCACCATGGGCGCTCATTATGTTCGACAGAACGATACGCTCAAGATTTCGGACCATCTCCCCGTGGTCGCCGAATTCGCAATACCCGGGAACTGAGCGCATGTCTCTCACCCGGGGCAGGCCTTCCCGCACCCGGCGCATTTTACCCCGACGGTCCATTCGGTGGAAGCCGGTCCGCGCAGTCCCGCGGTATCGGAGGCGCCCGGGCCAGGGCCTCATGGCAGTAGTTGGATTCACCGGGCGTTCAGGATAAAAACTTTACAATAATCGCCGGGACCCTGCTATACTATTCCATGGGCGGCGCCGTCCTTTTATAGGCTGCCGAGCGGTATACGCTCACGAGAGGACCGGTGAAAGGAAAAAAATGAAAAAGCTCAATCTTAGCATACTGGGCGATGTAACCGGAGGGCTCGCCGCCATGCTGGTGGCGTTGCCGTCGTCGATCGCCTTTGGCATTATTATCTATTCGCCCATAGGCAGGGAGTTCGCGTCGCGCGGCGCGGTGGCGGGCATCATTGGCGCTATCATCATAGGGTTGATCGCACCCCTGGCAGGGGGTACGCCCAGGCTGGTGTCGTCGCCCTGCGCCCCCGCCGCGGCGGTGCTCTCCGCCTTCGTCATCGGACTCATGAACAACGAGGCCGGAATGGAGCTGGCGTCCTCGATACCCTCGATGATCCTCCTGGTCATACTCGCCTGCGGCCTGCTCCAGATCTTCCTGGGCCTCATTGGCGGTGGGCGCTTCATCAAGTACATCCCGTTCTCGGTCGTATCGGGCTACCTGAGCGGGGTGGGCCTGCTCATCATCATGGGCCAGGTCCCCAAGCTCCTCACCCTGCCGAACGGCACCTCCCTGTGGCACGGGATCGTCAGCCCCTCGCTGTGGCAGTGGAAGGGGCTCCTGGTGGGACTGGTTACCATCGCGGCCATGTTCGCTTCCCAGCGCTTCATCCGACGAGTCCCCGCGACGATCCTTTCGCTCGCAGCGGGCATGGTGGTCTACTGGCTGCTCGCGGTTCGCTACGGGGAACTCGCGACGCTCCAGGGCAACCCGATCGTCATAGGGGCCATTAACGCGGGAATGGATACCTACACCTCGTTCATGCGCGACTGCTGGACTAACATACGCGGGATCGACGCGGGGCAGTTTACGGGCATCGCGGTGACGGCCGGAACGCTCGCGGTGCTGCTTTCCATCGACACCCTCAAGAGCTGCGTGGTGCTCGATGCGCTCACCGGGTCGCGGCACGATTCGAACCGCGAGCG
>CALMJO010000127.1 GCA_937864375.1 uncultured Spirochaetota bacterium | reverse complement strand
AAAACAGAAAAGAAGAAAGGGCAAGAAGCGTGCGTCAGTTTTCCCTGCATGCCGCGAGGATCGCGGAGAGCTCGAACTGCGGCTCGTCGAACCTGACTGCGAGAAAGTATTTTCCGAGCCTGGATTCCCCGTCACTGGACGCGCCCGAGCGCAGCACGACGCCTGCGGCACGATGCAGTTTCCCGGTTATGCCGCCGTCAAGGGCGATTGACATCGCGAGCTGCGTGCCGGGCCGCTCCTGCCTGCCGGTGATGATGCGGGCGCCCCCCAGGCTCAGGTTGCAGATCATGCCCGCGGAGGGAGCCGGCGAGTCGGCGTCGGCCTGTGTAAACTCGACGGCAAGCTCGGTGCCGTAGCGGGGATAGGTGCGGTTGTTGCTCATCTGCGTCCTCCACGAGGGGTCTGTGCGCCGCGTCCGCCGGAAGCGCGTCCCTGGCCGGGAATCGGCCGGCGGTATCCGCCGTCAGTCGATGCGCAGGATGGTGAGGAAGGCCTCCTGCGGAATTTCGACGGACCCGATCTGCTTCATGCGCTTCTTGCCCTCTTTCTGCTTTTCGAGGAGCTTGCGCTTCCTGGTGATGTCGCCCCCGTAGCACTTCGCGGTGACGTTCTTGCCCATGGCCGAAATGTTCTCGCGCGCGATGATCTTCGCGCCCACCGCCGCCTGCAGCGGGATCTTGAACTGATGGCGGGGAATGATGTCCTTGAGCTTTTCGATGATCTCCTTGCCACGGTAATAGGCCTTGTCCTTGTGTACGATGAACGAGAGCGCGTCCACGGGCTCGCCGTTCACCAGGATGTCCACCTTCACCATCTCGGAGGGGCGGTAGTCCTTGAACTCGTAGTCGAACGAGGCGTAGCCGCGCGAATAGCTCTTGAGCTTGTCGTAGAAATTGAACACGATCTCGGACAGCGGCAGCTCGTAGTGGAGGTTCACCCTGCTCGAGTCGATGTACTCCATGTTCACGTGCACCCCGCGGCAGTCGGTCACCAGCGCCATGATGTTGCCCACGTATTCGGTGGGGGTGATGATGGTGGCGGCCACGAACGGCTCCTCGATGTGCTCGATGAGGCCGGGGTCCGGCATCTTGACCGGGTTGTCGAAGTACTGTTCCTCGCCCCTGGTGGAGAAGATCCGGTACTTCACGCTGGGCGCCGTCGTGACCAGGGCCAGGTCGAACTCGCGCTCCAGGCGCTCCTGCACGATCTCCATGTGGAGAAGTCCCAGGTAGCCGCATCGGAACCCGAACCCCAGCGCGAACGAATTGTCCGCGTCGAAGGAGAGCGACGCGTCGTTCAGGCGCAGCTTGTAGAGCGCGTCCTTGAGCTCCTCGTAGTCGTCGCTGTACATGGGATACAAGCCGCTGAACACCATGGGCTTTACGTCCTTGAATCCCACGAGCGGCGCCGGGCAGGGACGCTGGGCGTTCGTGATGGTGTCGCCGATCTTGGTGTCGACCACGGACTTGATACCGGCGACGATGTAGCCCACGTCACCGGGCTGCAGGGCGTCGCGCTTCTCGCGCTCCAGGCGGAAGATGCCCACCTCGGTGACCTCGTACTGGCGGTCGGTGGAGTACATCTTGATCACGTCGCCGCGCTTCACGGAGCCGTCGAAGATGCGGACCTTGACGATCGCCCCCACGTACTTGTCGAAGAAGGAATCGAAGAGGAGCGCCCTGAGGGGCGCGTCCGGGTCGCCGCTGGGTGAGGGGATGTCGGACACGATGCGCTCCAGGAGCTCGTCGATGCCCGTTCCCTCGCGCGCCGAAACCGGCACCGCCTTCTCCGGGTCCAGCCCCAGGCTCTTCCGGATGCTTTCCTTCGTGCGGGGAATGTCGGCGCTCAGCATGTCGATCTTGTTGATGACCGGGAGTATCTCCAGGTCGTTCTCGAGGGCGAGGTAGAGGTTCGCGATCGTCTGCGCCTCGACCCCCTGTGACGCGTCCACGACCAGGAGCACGCCGTCGCAGGCGGCCAGCGCCCGCGAGACCTCGTAGGTGAAGTCCACGTGCCCCGGGGTGTCTATGAGGTTGAAGACGTATTCGCTCCCGTCCTTCGCGCGGTGGTTCAGCGTGATCGCGTTCGACTTGATGGTGATGCCGCGCTCGCGCTCTATGTCCATGGTGTCGAGCATCTGCTCCACGTGGTCGCGCCTGGAGATGAGCTGACACTTTTCGATGATCCGGTCGGCGAGCGTGGACTTGCCGTGGTCGATGTGCGCGATGATCGAGAAGTTCCTTATATGACGTAGATCCATGGGTGGATACTTCGATCAAGTTTTCTCCAGATGCAAGCATTTTTTGTTTGAATATTTGGATGCATCATCACAGTATTGGGATGGGATCAGGATCGGGCCCTTGGAGGCCGGGTCGGGCCGCCGGGGAAGGAGTATTCAGGAAAGACCGGGGCAAAAGGCGGTACGGGACCAAATGGCTCCTGCCGTCTTTGAAGGCGCAGGGGCGGGGAAGGGCTCATGCGACTCATATATAAAGATACGGTAAAACAATGAAAACCGGGTTCCGTCACAAGCGCAAGGACGGCCTTCGCAGGCAGGCCCAGATCATGGATATCGCGCTCGCCATATTCGCCCAGAAAGGCTACCATACCGCATCGATCGACGACATCATCAACGCCGCGGACATCGCCAAGGGCACCTTTTACCTGCATTTCGAGGGAAAGGCCGACATCATGGCCAAGCTCATCGACCATTACCTCGACATGCTCTACGAGGCCTCGATCGTACTCGACATTTCGCAGCCCAGGCCCATAACGGAGATCAAACAGCTCTACCTCGACATGGCGCGCTTCGTCACGAGTTCCATAGAGTTCAAGCACTTCATCAGGCTGGTGCTCCGGGAGGCGATGGGGCTGGACCCGACCTTCCTCAACAAGGTGAACGGTTTCTTCGACAAGATGATCAACATGTCCACCGGGTACATCCGGCAGGCGCAGCAGGAGGGCAAGGTCCTCCCCGATCTTGACGCGATGGCCGTGTCGTACTGCATAATCGGCTGTGTCAAGGAGCTCCTCTTCCGCTGGGCCGTGATGGAGAGCGAGATCGACATCGAGCAGACCATCACCACGGCCGTGGACCTCTTCTTCCGCGGCATGCTTGCCAATCCCTCGGACGTTGAAGCAGGCCTCTCCCGCTCATGAAGCTTGTCGTCGTGAGCGACAGCCACGGCAACTCCGTCGCGCTCGCGAACATAATCGAGCGCGAGAAGCCGTTCGACTGCCTGGTTCACTGCGGCGACGGCGCGCGCGATCTCGCGTACCTGGTTCTCCCGTCGGGGGCGGTGCTCGTCCGAGTGATGGGCAACATCGACCGCGCGTACGGGATGGATCTTCCCGTCCGCGAGTTTTTCCAGGCGGAGGGCTTTCATGTCATGGCGACGCACGGCGACTACCAGCGCGCGCACACCGACCTGCTGGGCCTGATGGACGAGGCAAGGACCTACAGGGCCGACATAGTCCTCTTCGGGCATACCCATCTTCGCTATCTCGGGAAGAACCGTCCCTGGCTTTTCAATCCCGGCGCCGCCCAGCAGGGCCTCTACGGCGTCGTCCTCGTCACGGACCGGGTGGAGTTTTTTCACAAACGGTGGCAACCGGACGCTGTTGAATGACGACGCACTAAGGCAACGAAAAAGGGGATAAGGAGATAACGGCAACGGCGATGGAAGAGATGAGGAATTGGATTGCTTGATTGTGAAACGGTACAATCGGTCGACACGATAACCGAATCCATTATCTCCTTATCTCGCCCATCCCCCTATCTCCCATTCTTACACGCCGCTATGACGCGTTACGGCAACGGAAAAGGGGATAAGGAGATGAAGGCAACGGCGATGGAAGAGATGAGGAATTGGATTGCTTGGTTGAGGGACGACGCGATTGGCCTGGGAGAAAACCAAATCCAGGTTGTTCCGGAATATTGGAAATGACGATATTTAACTTTCGCCCCCCGACCCCCAGAGGGGGCGAGTGAGATGAAAACTTATGGTGATAGTATGAATCAAAGAATTAAAACACCTTCCTTCATAGCAGAGCTTGCAAGGGATTTAAGAAACAATATGACCGAATCAGAGAAAAAATTGTGGTCAGTGTTGAGGATGAAACAGGTAAACGGATTTAAATTCAGATGCCAACACCCACTAAATAGGTTTATCCTTGATTTTTACTGTCACGAAAAGCGATTTGCGATTGAAATTGATGGAAAGATTCATAATTCACGACAAGAATATGACAGGTACAGGGATGAGTTTCTTAAGAGTCTTGAAATTAAAACATTACGAATTAAGAATGAAGATGTATTCAATAACATAGAAACCGTTAAAGAAATGATAATAGACGAATTATCAAGGTAAAAGTATTGATCACATGCCCCCTCTGAGGGACAGGGGGCGATTGCTCCCAAGGATTATAAGAATTCATTACTTTCCCAACATTCCGGAAAAGCTGAAAATCCTTTATCCCCCTCATCTCATCCATCCCCCCATCTCCCACTCTTACACGTCGCAAACTTCCGGGGTGAAGGGACGTACTTACTTACTGGATGGATGCGCTTCC
>CALMJO010000126.1 GCA_937864375.1 uncultured Spirochaetota bacterium | reverse complement strand
ACACCTCTCTATTCGTCGGCAGCGTCAGATGTGTATAAGAGACAGGATCTACATGCTGCAGGAGACCATAAGCTGCATCGAGAAGTGCCGCAAGCCCGTGATAGCCGCGATCCACGGCTACTGCATAGGCGCGGGGCTTGACATGGCGACCGCCTGCGACATACGGCTCTGCAGCGCGGACGCGAGCTTCTCCCTGCGCGAAACGGCCGTGGGCTTCGTCGCCGACGTGGGCGTGCTGCAGCGCATCCCGCACATCGTGGGACAGGGGATCGCGCGCGAGCTCGCCTACACCGCGAAGAACATCGACGCGAAGCGCGCGAAGGAGGTGCTCCTGGTGAACGAGATATTCGACACGCCCGAGGCGCTCTTCGCCGGGGCCGAGGCGATGGCGATGGAGATCGTCGCGAACTCGCCCATCGCGGTGCAGGCATCCAAGGTGGTGCTGAACAACGGCATAGGGAAGAGCATTGACGAGGGCCTCAAGTACGTGGCGTCCATAAGCGCGAACATAGTCCCCTCGAACGACCTCTTCGAGGCAATGACGGCGAAGATGGAAAAGAGGAAGCCCAATTTCACGGGGAAATAAGCGCGGGCACACGGATGGCGCGGACGCAATGAATGCGCGGAAACGTTTCCGCGCATTCATTGTATCATATGTGACACGTTTTTACACCCGCACGCCCCGCAGCCGCGGCGAGGTCATCATCCAGCGTGGCGAGAGATCCCCTGTTTCTGAGCGCGCATTCAAGGTATGCGGAATCGTACGCGGAAAGCCCATACATGCGCGCGATGTCAAACAGTCCCTGGAGGCGGTCCGGGCCGCCGACGGGCTCGTCCGCGATTCCCAGCTCGCCGAGAAGCGAAATTACCCCCGCGGCATCCGCGTGGCTCAGGCGTTTTCGTTTTACCGCCACCGCGAGAACGTTTGCGGTTTCGTACCACCACAACGCGGGAACGAGGAGCTGCCCGCCGGGCTTAAGCGAGCCGAAGAATTCCGATACGCGGCTGGATTTTTCGTCGGGAAGAAAAAGCGCCGAGGTGAACGAGCAGTCGAGCACCCAGGCGGTCATCGCTTCCTTCCCTCGTTGATGAGGTCGCGAATCGTGACAGTGCCTTTAATACCGGCCCTGATTTGTGACAGTTTCTCCACGACGCTCGCGCGTGAAGCGGCGGCGTGCTCCGCGACGGCAATTATCCGGGCGACGGGACGACCTCGCCGCGTTATCGTGACATCGCCGCCTGCGGCCACCTCATCAAGGAGACGGGCGAGGTGCGTCTTGGCCTCGAAGGAACCGACGGTGGACTTTTTTGATTTCATGTAAACTAGTTTAATAAACCAGTAGTAAATTGTCAAGCGGGTTGCGCAGAAGGCGTGGATTCGATTCCACGCTTTCCGCGTTTTCAAAAAATATTTATTCGTTCCATAATCAAACCAGTTACGCGTATCAATAATATCTGTCCGAAAATGTTTGATCTTCATTAAGACTAAATGGGTTGACAGATTACCCGAAAATATATATTTTAGTATATATTATCGAGGTGGCTATGCAGACCGCAAAAATTTTTACCAACGGACAGAGCCAGGCGGTACGCTTGCCAAAAAACTGCCGGTTCGAGGGAAGCGAGGTTTACGTGAAAAAAATGGGGGACATCGTAGTGCTCATGCCTGTTGAAAGCGGGTGGGCTCTCCTGGAAAAAAGCCTGGATGAATTCACGGATGACTTCATGGAGGAGCGCGCACAGCCGACTCAGCAGGAGAGGAAATCGCTCCGGTGAAGTACATGCTCGATACCGACACCTGCGTCTATCTTATCAGGAAAAGTCATCCGTCAATCCTGAAGCATATTAAGAGGAACCGAAGCGGAGACGTGGGAATTTCGGTAATCTCGATGAGCGAATTGGAATACGGGGTGCAAAAAAGCGCGTACCCGGGGAAAAACGCCAGGGCCCTTCTTGCGTTTCTGGCATCGTTTGAGGTGGCCCCTCTTGAGGAAAACGCCGCGCGCGTTTATGGAGAGCTTCGTGCCGGGGCAGAGCGTGCCGGAAGACCCATCGGGGCGAAGGATCTGCTCATCGCGGCGCACGCACGGGCCAGGGGATGCGTACTCGTCACGAACAACGAACGGGAGTTTTCACGGGTGCCGGGGCTTACGGTGGAGAACTGGACGCGGTGATGAACGCGGAAATGAGAAGGGCCGCCCTGTGAGAGGCGGCCCAACGTGAGTCATATTTATTGGAGAGTTTACCAGACGACACCGGCGGAAAGGCCGACGGCTGCGCCGGACATGGGGTAGTAAAGACCTATGAGATCAACCTTCACTACAGTAATATTTAAGCCAACGCTCGCCATAAGCCGGGGACGAATAAATGACGGAGGAATATTTTTTGTACTCGCGTCAACTGTAAAAGAACCTGCATCAAATGCATTAATTGTTGCAGGTCCTCCGCTGATATTTGGGGAATCGACATTAGTGGTTCCTTTTGATTTTACAATAATATCCGAATTCCCAAACGTCAGATCGATTCCAGCTCCGAGACTAAAATTCAATATCCAAAGCGCTTGGATCGATGTGACGATTTCAAATGGAATTGTATAGGTTTGAAGATCCAGGCCAAGTTGCAAGGACGGATTCATCGTAAATGTTCCAGAAATAGTATAGATACCAACTGTTTCATTTAATGTAGAAGTTATAGGATCCAACTTTGATGTAAAATCTACCTCATTTTTCTGATAAATGAATCCTGAACCTATTGAAAGCCCACGCCACTTAAACAGGCCATAACCTAGGCCATGTTCCCGGATGAGAGCATAATTTGCACCAATACCTATAAGAGTGCTTGAAATGGATACTTCGTTGTCTCCTTTTACCGGCGTAATATTAAGTGATCCAAATTTTCCGCTCAGGTACAAGCCATCTAATAAGAAACCCGCATTAATGCCAACATTAACGAAGCTAATTCCTGCGGATACTCCGGCATATAAATCTCCTTCCTGAGACAGTTTGTCACCTAGCTTATCATAATAAGAAGTATCCATGCTCGGAGCTTGAACTCCGACCATTACTCCCGCAGAAACCGAAAAAAGTGAATAGTTCTGGTATCCGGGAAGAGAGCCGGCATGTGAAGCGTACGCATTGGCATTAGCGAAACCAGTTGCCAAATCATTCAGTTTGCTGTATTTGCCGAGTGTGGTTTCGGCTTCGGTTTCGAATGTGTTGAACGCGTTTGTGAATTCAGGTGATGAATTAAAGGCTGCATCAAATATATCATCTGATGTATCGATTTGAGGCGGCGTTATGTTTATTGAAATCGCATTTGCGTTTTGCGTTGACCAAATGGCCATTGTTACAATGGCAAGAATCAAGAGTACCTTTTTCATAAATCCTCCTCCAGTCATCATCCAATGACTATTTGTACCGACTAATCAGATAATATAGCCCGTGAATGGGGAAAAGGCAATTTTTTTTGGCCAAAAAAGGGGGGGGGGTGCATTCCGTCCCGACTCTGCCCACATCGTCGCACGCGCCCGGGAACAATACCATAATTATCGGTGCCCGGGAGCACCCTGCAGGAGGTGGGGGTGAAGCATGGTTAATTACAAAGCTCACCTATGCTGCCGGGAAGCTGATCGGCCCCCAAGTCATATTTGCCACGCAGCGTTAACAAGAATAAGGCACCGATAATTATCGGTCACGAGCTCAGAACCGCGAAATCCATGACCACGGGCTTTGCAAGCCGCTCGAAATCGGCATACTCCATCCTGATGAGCTCGCTGTGGGACCCGGCATTGAAGGCGATCTCCTTGTCCTTGGTGAGCTCATGGCAGGCGTATACCTGCAGCCCGTAAAGGTTGCCGAACGGCGGCATGGCGCCAAGCTCGCAATCGGGGAAGGTGTCGCGGAATTCGTCCTCCCTGCACAGCTCAACGTTTTGCACCGAGAAGGCCTTGCGGAAGTTTTCCAGACTCACCTTGTGGCTGGCGGGCAGCACCGCGAGGGCGAACTTCCCGTTGATTTTTATCACCACGGTCTTGGCAAGCTCCTTCCCCGAGATATGGGCGGAATGAGCGATTCCCTGCGCCGTGAAGGCTGGTGAATGCATGATGCTCACATACCTGATCCTGTTTTCATCAAGGTAATTACGCAGCTTCTGTCCCGGCATGGCATCCTCCTTGTGTACGAGGTTACCTATAACGTACTAAGAATGCCGGGGGCAGACAAGCGTCAGGTGGGCGGGAGGAGGCGGGTGTTGACGGGTTTTCCCCAGTATATTTTCCAGCAGAGGGCGCCCTCCATGGGATGGAGCACAATGAAATAATTGTTAAACGGATAATTATCGGTAATCTCGTTTAATTTTCCGGCGCAGAGTTTTCGCAGCCATCGGTGCAGGTACTCCCTGATTGCCATTGCAACAAGCAGGGAAACAGTTCGCCTGAAGAATTTCCGCATGTCCATGAACAAATCGTGGTCGCGCGTGTCCATGCAGATGTGAACGGCATGCCACTGCTCATCCTTGTCCGGGTCCTGGCGCTGGACGTTTTGGTGCGAACGCACAAGTGCGCGGTAGTTTTTCATCATCTGTTTCATGAGCTGTATGACGATCCATGAAAGGGTCCTCCCGCTCGCGTGCGCTGCATCGAAGAGCGCCTCGCGGCTTTCAAGCGTTGTGTTGATCGAAGTTTCTATTCTCATTGGGTGCCTCCGTAGGTGGTTTCTCTTACTACGAAGGGGAGGGCGGAATGATGAAGAGTTTTTATAAGTACCGATAGTTATCGGCTATTTAATTTTTTCCGGCAGGGAGGCCCCCGGGGATACCGGGGGCCGAATCAAAGCCCTTACTTGAGCACGATCGACTTCCCGTCGCTGTCGATCTTCACCTTCTGCTCGGCGGCGACCTCTCCTCCCAGCAGCTTCACTGAAAGAGGGTTCAGGATGTGCTTCTGGATCGCCCGCTTGAGCGGGCGCGCGCCAAACTGAGGATCGAACCCCGTTTCGACCAGGAACTCGAGCGCCTTCCTGGAAAGCTCAATGTGGACGCCGCGCTCCTTGAGGCGCCGGGCGATGTCGCTCAGCTGAATTTTCACGATATCGCTGATATTTTCGCGCGAGAGCGGGTTGAAGATAATGATCTCGTCCAGCCTGTTAAGGAACTCGGGCTTGAAGTTCATCTTGAGCTCCTGCTCCACGCCCTTCCTTCGCTCATCCATGGGAATTGAAGCGTCCGATATATATCCGGTGCCGATGTTCGAGGTCATGATGATAAGCGTGTTCCGGAAGTCCACGGTGCGTCCCTTGGCGTCCGTGAGCCTGCCCTCGTCCAGGATCTGCAGAAATATGTTGAACACGTCGTGGTGCGCCTTCTCGATCTCGTCGATCAGCACGACGGAGTAGGGGCGCCTGCGCACCGCCTCGGTGAGCTGTCCTCCCTCTTCGTAGCCCACATAGCCGGGGGGCGCGCCTATGAGCCGGGCAACGGCATGCTTCTCCATGTACTCGGACATGTCGATGCGCACGATCGCCTTCTCGTCGTTGAAGAGGAATCCGGCCACTGCCTTCGCGGTTTCGGTTTTTCCCACGCCGGTGGGCCCCAGGAATACGAAAGTGCCCATGGGACGGTTCGGGTCCTGTATGCCTGACCGTGAGCGGCGCACCGCGTCCGAGATCGCGACGATCGCCTCATTCTGTCCCACGATCCGCTCCTCAATGATGCGCTCCATGGAGAGTAGCTTTTCCTTTTCCCCCTCGAGCATCTTGGAAACGGGGATGCCGGTCCAACGCGCGACCACCTCGGCGATCTCCTGCTCGGTCACCTCTTCTTTCAGAAGGCTCTTGTCTTTCTGGATGGAGCCCAGCTTCTGGTTCATCTCGGCGAGCTTTTTTTCGAGCTCGGTGATCTTTCCATAGCGGATCTCGGCGACGAGGTTGAGGTTGCCCTCCCGCTCGGCGCGCGCCTCCTCGGTGCGCAGGAGCTCTATGTTCTCCTTGATCGCGCGCGTCGAGGTGATGATCTCCTTTTCACGCTTCCACTGGCCCACGAGCGCGTTCTTTTTCTCGTTCAGGTTCGCGAGCTCCTCCTCGATCTTCGCCAGTCGGTCCTTGGACGCCTTGTCCTTTTCCTTCTTCACGGCCTCCCGCTCGATCGTGAGCTGGCGGATCTTCCGCTCGAACTCATCGATCTCCGTGGGCATGGAGTCGATCTCCATCTTGATGCGGGATGCGGATTCGTCAATGAGGTCCACCGCCTTGTCCGGCAGGAAGCGGTCCGTGATGTAGCGGTCCGACAGCACCGCCGCCGCAACCACCGCCGAATCGCTTATCCTTACGCCGTGGTGCACCTCGTACTTTTCCTTGAGGCCCCGCAGGATCGCGATCGTGTCCTCGACGCTGGGCTCGCTCGTGAACACGGGCTGGAAGCGCCTCTCGAGCGCCTTGTCCTTTTCGATGTACTTCTGGTACTCGTTCAGCGTGGTCGCGCCTATGCAGCGGAGCTCCCCGCGCGCGAGCGCGGGCTTGAGCATGTTGGACGCGTCCATGGAGCCCTCGGCCGCGCCCGCGCCCACCAGGGTGTGCAGCTCGTCTATGAACAGGACCACCTCCCCCTCGGACTCCTCGATTTCTTGTATGACGGCCTTCAGGCGCTCCTCGAACTCGCCGCGGTACTTGGCGCCGGCGATGAGCGCGCCCATGTCCAGGGCGATCAGGCGCTTGTTTTTCAGATTCTCGGGAACGTCGCCCTCTATGATGCGGCGCGCGAGCCCCTCGACGATCGCGGTCTTTCCCACGCCGGGCTCGCCTATGAGGACGGGATTGTTCTTCGTGCGGCGCGTGAGGACCTGCATCACGCGGCGAATCTCCTCGTCGCGCCCGATCACCGGATCAAGCTTGTTCTGGCGCGCAAGCCTGGTGAGGTCGCGGCTGTAGCGCTCGAGCGCGTTGTATTTTTCCTCCGCGTTCTCGTCGGTCGCGCGCTTGGAGCCGCGGATGTCCATGAGCGTTTTCAGGATGTTGTCCCGGATGAAGCCGTGGGCGTTCAGGATGCGGCGCGCCCGGTGCTCGCCCGACGATGAGAGCGCGAGGATAAGGTGCTCGGTGCTCATGTACTGGTCCTTGAGCTTTACCGCCTCATTCCACGCCTCATTCAGCACGTCCCTGAGGGCGGGGGACATTGAGCCGCCGCCGGGACCGCCTCCCATCTGCCGGGGGAGCGAGGCGATGGCCTCGTCGATCTCGGCCACGACGTCGTGCGACGAAACACCTATCTTCTGGGCGATCGTCGTGAATATACCGCCTTCCTGTATCGCGAGCCCCTTCAGCAAATGCTCGGGCTGGATCTCGACCTGGTTGTGCGCCGTGGCCTCGTTCTGCGCCGTGGTGAGCGCGTCCTGGGCCTTGAGCGTAAGCTTGTCCATACGCATGATAATGCCTCCGAAAAATGCGTGCGCGTCCTTGAGTGAACCCGTCCGGTGAGGGTATACGTTGTGAAGATACAGGCAAGAGAATTCTTTTTCTTTTTAAAATATATTCCCAGGGCCGGGTCGTCAACAGGCTTATGGAAAATTATAAGAGCAGGTCCGAGACGCGATCGATTATGTAGTCCGCATACTTTATTCTTTTCGCAAGAACCTCTGGCCAGAGCGTGCTGATAAGACCGCGAACCATTACCGTTGTTATTCCCGCCTCCCTGGCCCCACGAAGCTCATCTGACCCTCCGTCGCCAATAAAAATGCAGCTTTCCGCATGCTCGCCCAGCCTTCGTACCGAGAGTTCGTAGATTTCCCTTTCTGGTTTCATCAGTCCGACATCGCAGGAAAACACCGTGCTGTCGAATAGAGTCGCCGCGGGTGATTCTTCCCATGCCGCTCTTTCCATAAAATCGGCATTGCTGAGGAGACCGATTTTAAGCCCGCTGCGTCTAAGGGAGGCAAGAGTGCGTATTGAATCTTCCGGCATGAGCATGAGGGATCGACTGAAATTGCGCTTGCGGTGTTCGGTGGCTTGGAGTATGAGTTCGTCTGGTATGCCGGGATCTATGGCGCGCGCCATCTGCGTGATGATCGTGACTGGATCCTTCTCGGTCCCCTTCAGTCGTCCCGGCGATTTTTCCATGAGCTGCTCGAGCCATCGCTCCCTGGGTACTCCAAGTATTTCATACGTCAGTGGACCTCCCGGTGAGGTTTCCTCGACGCTCGTGAGGGTATGGAACAGGTCGAACATGCATGCCTTTTTCCCGGCGAGGATGGGTGAGAGCGAGTGCGCTGTCATCGCGGCCTTCCGATTTAATTTACTGGATCGTCCCCATCTGTCATCCGCTTCCGGGTCCTGTCAACCCTTTCGGGGTCGGTGCGTTCTAAGAATGGGGGGCCGATCTGCTTCCGGTTTCTGGTTGCGCAATTTCCGGCCCGGTGCTCTCCTTCCCGCAGCGCGTGCTCGTGCGCACCTTCCTGCGCGGACTGCCGGGAGATGCCGTGTAAGGAATGCCCTGGAGGATCAAACGATATGACCGCATCGGAAAAGCCCTACGTGGTTCTGCACAACGCCGTCAGCGCCAACGGGCGCATCACGGGGTTCGAAGCGGACCAGGCCCTTTATTACGCGCTGGCAGGCACCTGGCACGAGGACGCGACCCTGGTGGGAAGCGGCACGTTTCTCGCGGTCCCCGGCCCGTTCCCGGAGGAGGACCACCACGCGTTCGAGCCGCCCTTCGAGATCGGCACCGACAACCGGCCGCTCCTCGTGGTACCCGACAGCGGAGGCAGGATCAGGTTCTGGCACTACCTGAAAAGCCTTCCCTTCTGGCGCGAGGGAATCGCGTTGTGCACCGGTGCGACGCCCGCCGACCACATCGACTACCTTGAAAAGCGCCACGTTCATGTCGTACGCGTCGGAGAGGACCGTGTTGATTTTTCTCGCGCGCTCGCGCTGCTCCGGGACGAGTTTTCCATCCGCACCATCAGGGTCGACGGCGGGGGGACGCTGAACGGCGTGCTCCTGCGCGCGGGGCTCGTCGACGAGATCAGCATCGTCGTGAGTCCATGCCTTGCCGGCGGGAATCCGGACGGCATCTTCAGGGAGCCCGGTGTGTCCGCCGGCACGATTACCCTTGAACTCATCGAGGCCAGGGCGCTCGAGAATGATCACGTCTGGATCAGGTACCGCGTCGCGAAGTGTGCGTAAACACTCGACGCGTCGGCCGGCGCCGGTGTATCCCTGACGAAAATCGGAGGACCTTTAATGAAGAACGGGAATGCGCAGCTGGAGCGGATTTTCAACCCGTCGTCGGTGGCGGTGGTGGGGGTGAGCGGCGAGGGATTCGGCTTTGGTCGCGGGATATTCCACGCGCTTCACTCGATCAGGTTCGGCGGCGCGCTCCATCCCGTGAATCCAAAGGGTGGAGAGATGCTCGGCCGACCCATCCATAAAAGCGTCCTCGACATTCCGGGTGCCCTGGACTTCGCCATCATCGCGCTTCCCGCGAAGCTCGTGCCTGGGGCGCTCGAAGAGTGCCTGGAAAAAGGCGCGGCGGGGGCCGAAATTCTATCCGCCGGCTTCCGCGAGCTCGGTACCCGGGAGGGCTTCGCGCTCGAGGAGGCGGTGCAAAAGGTCGCACGGAAGGGGCTTCGCG
>CALMJO010000125.1 GCA_937864375.1 uncultured Spirochaetota bacterium | reverse complement strand
AAGAGACAGCCGGGTAATCGCGCGCGCCCGAAAGGCGCTCCCCGGTTTCCGCGTCCATGTACTTGAAGTCGGGCATGTAGATGTCCACGATCCCGTCCAGGAGCTCAAGCGTTTCGACCGATTCGTACCCACCGCAGTTATAGACTATGGGGATGCGCAGTCCCCGTTCGACAGCGAGGGGGAGCGCCCGGACGATCGCGGCGGTCATATGGGTGGGCGTCACCAGGTTGATGTTGTGGCACCCCTTCGCCTGGAGCGCCACCATCGCCTCTGCGAGCCCGTCGAACCCCATCTCCTCTCCCCGGCCCTCGTGCGAGATGTCGTAGTTCTGGCAGAAGATGCAGGCGAGGTTGCAGTTCGTGAAAAATATGGTGCCGCTTCCGCCGCGGCCCACCAGGCAGGACTCCTCGCCAAAATGCGCGCCCACGGAGGAGACGACGGGAAGGGCACCGCTCCTGCATTTTCCCCGGGCCCCGGCGGTGCGGTCCGCGCCGCAGCGGTGGGGGCAGAGGGTGCAGTGTTCCAGGATGCGCCCGAGCGCCGCGGCGCGTGCCGCGAGGATTCCCTGCTCCTGAAGCGCGATGTAGGAGGGCGTGCATGCCATTCGCATATTCTGGCAGGGCGGGCGAAAACCGCAAGCAGATAGCGGCGAATTCCCGGGGCGATTGTGTGCGGCGGGGGGCATTGAGGGTTCGATGGCGGCTCAATTGGGCGCCTTGGAAATGTGTTGACAAGTACATGGCGTAATGAATATGGTTCATAAAGTGAACAGTATTAAATTATTTTGCACCGGGAATAGAGCAGCAACCGACGGTATTGATAACACGCGCACAACGGGGTAAGCACATGCATGACGACCTGAAGGGAAAGACGGCCCTGGTGACCGGTTCAGGAAAGAAAACCGGGATCGGGTATGCGATCGCGAAAAAGCTCGCGGAATGCGGGATGAACGTCGTGATCGCCGACCTTGGCGAGGTTAGCGGCAAGGGCGAGCAGATCCGCATCGCGACGAGCAGCGAAATGGAAGAGATCGCGCGTTCCTTCGAGCGCGAGGCGGGCGTGGGGGCGATCGCCTGCGCCTGCGACGTCACGGACACGGAATCAATCGCGCGCATGATGGAGCGCATCAAGGAAAAGTTCGGCCGGCTTGACGTGCTGTGCAACAACGCGGGGGCGTCATTTGGCGTTCCCAACAGCGTGATCTCCTACGACGGGGCCGCCTGGATGAAGACCATAGACGTGAACCTGCACAGCGTGTTTCACGTGAGCAGGGCCGCCTTTCCGCTCATGCTGGGCGCCCCGGCGAGCATCATTAACACGGCGTCGCGCGCCGGGAAGGTGCCGCCCATATTCAACGGCGCGTACGCGGTCGCCAAGGCGGGCGTCATCATGCTCACCAAGGTAATGGCGAAGGAGCTCGCGGGCGCGGGCATACGGGTGAACGCGGTCTGCCCGGCGCAGATCAATACCGACCTGGAAAAATGGCGCTTCGGGCTCGAGGCGCAGGTGTTCAACTCGACCGTCGAAGAGCGCGAGAAGGAGATGTGCAAAACCATACCCCTGGGACGCCTGGGCGAGCCCGTGGAGGTTGCGGACCTCTTCGCCTTCCTTGCCTCGCGGGAGTCCGCCTACATCACCGGGCAGGCGATCAACATTTGCGGCGGGCAGCTCATGGAACTATAGAGGGACCAGGTCGGGATTCCGTCACGGGAGGTCGTCGCCATGTCCGGAACACGCTTTGAACATAAAACGGCGCTCATCACCGGGGGCGCGAGCGGCATAGGGCTCGCCATGGCGCGGCGCTTTGGCGCAGCGGGCGCGCGCGTCGCGATCCTCGACCGTGACGGGAAGGCGCTCGCCGCCGCCGGTAAATCGCTTCGCGCGGAGGGGATCGACGTCATGGAAGTGGAGTGCGACGTCACGAGCGAGAAGGGCGCCGCCAAGGCCGTGGGCGCCGTCATCAAGCGCTTTGGCGGGATCGACCTGCTGGCGAACAACGCCGGCATCACGCAGCGAAGCCTCTGCGCGGACACCACCGCGGCCGTGTACCGCAAGGTGATGGACGTGAACTTTTTCGGCTCGGTGCACTGCACGCTCCCGGCGCTCGCCTCGCTCATCGAGCGGCGCGGCACCATCGTGGTGACCACGAGCATCGCGGGCATCGCGCCGCTGTACGGGCGCACCGGCTACTCCGCGAGCAAGCACGCCCTGCACGGGTTTTTCGAGTCGCTCAGGACCGAGCTCGCCGGGCACGGCGTGAAGGTGCTCATGCTCTGCCCCAGCTTCACGGCGACCAACCTCCAGAAGAGCGCCCTTGACGGGCGCGGGGGCATCAACACGGGCGAGCGCGGCATCCCCGGCGGGGAGGACACGCCGGAGCATGTGGCCAGCGAGGTGTTCCGCGCGGTCGCCGCAGGAAAGAGGATACTCGTCCTTTCGCGGACGGGAAAGATGAGCTACTTCCTGGCGCGGTTCTGGCCCGCGCTCTACGAGCGGATAATGACGAAAAAGATTCGGCCCGAGTTTTCGCGCTGACCCGCCCCGCGGATTCGCGCGTACGCAATAAATTTCCTTTATTCCGGAGGATTGCAGATGAAGCTCTACGAGTTTACGAAATCCTACCAGCTTTTCGAGGAAGCGAAGAACTACGTTCCCAACGGGATCTACGGGCCCAGGAGCCCCATGTTCCTCACCTACGGATCGTACCCCGCCTTCTTCAAGCGCGGCGAGGGCTGCCGCGTATGGGACGTGGACGGAAACGAATATATCGATTACATGTGCTCGTTCGGCACCAACCTCCTTGGGCTCAAACATCCTAAAATAGAAGAAGCCGCGCGCCGCCAGATGGAAAACGCCGACTGCTTCACCCTTCCGAGCGACTTGTGGGTCCCGCTCGCTAAAAAGATGACGGAGACCATCCAAGGCGG
>CALMJO010000124.1 GCA_937864375.1 uncultured Spirochaetota bacterium | reverse complement strand
GATGTGTATAAGAGACAGCCGCTCGGGGCGTCCGCGCGGTTCGGCGCGGTAGTGCAGGGATGGCTCCTGGTCGTCTCCGACGACGCGTCCACGGTGATCGCGGACGCGCGCGACGGCAGGGTGCTCGCCGTACGCGCGCACGCGCGGCCGCTCGCGCGGCCCGCCGACTACAACTTCGAGTTCCAGGGCGCCGACGAATCGGCCTCGGGCGATCCCTCGGCGGCGGTGTTCTACAAGGTGTTCATCGACGGCTCGGAGGCGGGACGGACCGACAGCGGTCCCGCGGGGATGCCGCGCCGCTTCCGGACGAGGGTGGAGGCGGCGGTGCACGTGGTGAAGGCGGAGCGGTGGGAGCTTAACCGCCTCAAGGAGAAATACGAGCGGTCGAACAACATTAATCAGCCCGCGGCTGTAAAGGTGCTCATTCCCGACGGGGCGGTGATCAGGCTTGAATGCGTCATGGGGGAAGACGGGTACCGATTCAGGAGCGCACTCGTCACCGAGTAGCGGCGCGCAACGCAAAGAGCGGCGGGTTCCCCCGCCGCTCCGTTCGATTCAAGAAGGCGTTTCTCTACTTGAAGTCGTTAAGCCGCTCGGTCTTCTTCTCGTCCAGCTGCACGATCTCCTGGAGGTGCTTGTACTCGGGAGAGTCCACGCCGTACTGGATCTCGACGGCCTGCAGCATGTAGCGGTTCTTGAATTGCTTGTACTGGAGCTGGACGGATTCGGGCGCCGAGCTCGACTTGGCCACCGTCGTCTCCATGTAGCCGTAGCAGCTCGCGAGGTACTTGTACGCCCACACGTCCTTCTTGTTCTGATCGTTCATGGCGATGTAGCGCTCGAGGACCGGGATGCAGGGCTTGTAGTTGCCAAGGTCATACTGGGAGGAGACGTACACCCGGAAGAGCATGGTCTGGAAGTTCAAAAACTTCTGGTCCTTGCGCACCTCCTGGAACTGGATGTTGTCGATGTGGTTGATCGCACGGGTGAAATAGGTGACCGACTTGAGCTTCGCGTCCCACTTGAGCTTCGCGATCTTCCTCTCTTCCTGGTTCTTGCGGTCGATCTCCTGCCAGTACCAGCGCTCGTTCAGGGCCTTGTTTTCCTTGTTGGCCGCGGTGACCTTGTTGACGTCGTTTTCCATGTCCTCGAGCAGGTCAAGCCCGGTCGAGTATTCGTCCACCGCGAGCTTGAGCATGTTTTCCGAGTAGTCCCTGCTCAGCCTCTGGAGCTCCTGCATCGCCTGTATATAGGGCTTGAAGTCCTTCACCCTCCAGCCGCCCACGTCCTTCGCGGCATCGTCTTTCTTCTCGTCTTTCTTTACGTCCTTGGGCGCTTCCTTCGCGTCCTTGGCGGCGTCCTTCGCGGGGTCCTGGGCCTGCAGGGTGCCGGCGCCCAGGGCGACGCAGAGGGCGGCGCAGAAAAGTATGACGGCAATATCTTTAATCTTCATAGGATGACCTCTTTAGTACAATAATACTACACGACGCAAGAACCTGTAGTCTTCTTTAGAAATATCGGACAAAAAAGCGCGGAAATTGACGTTTTTTCAGGGAAGGGCGCGTCCGCGCCTCAAAATCCTCAAGGCCCAGCGGGCGGCAAGATGGCCGTTTCCGCGGGAGATTAACACGATGAGGCCCGTGTTCCGGTCGCCGCCCAGGAAAAGGCCAAAGGAGAGGTGCCGATTGGTCCCCGTCATCACGGTGGAGGTTTTTCCCCAGCACTCCCCGGTCCCCAAGTCCCCCGGAAATGCGTCATCCTGGCCCGGCCCGGCAGGGCGAAGGGGCTCGATGTTCTCCCGGGCGCTGCCGTACGGCTCGCTCGCCCCGGACGCGGTCCCGGTGCGCACCGTATCCGCGAGCGCATCGCTTATGAGCCCCAGGTACGCCGGGGGAACCGTTCTGCGGAAGTCCTCCACCCCGCGCAGCGTGACCGCCGCCGGGGAGACGACGAGCGCGAGCTTCACGAGGTCGCGGACGGTCATCGTGGCGCGGTAATCGAGCCCGCAGAGGAGCTTCGCGAATTTCCCGTCGTCGGGAACCTCCGGGAGGACGAGCGTGAGGCCCAGCTGCCGCGAGAGGGAGCGCATGAACTCGAGAAAATCCGCTCGGTCGATGTGCGCATACAGCGAGGCGAAGTAGAGGTTGCACGAGCCGGAGAGCGCGTGCGCGAGGTCCGTGTCGCCGTGCCCGCCCGGCTTCCAGCAGCGGTCCGGCATTATCGCATTGTCCGGCGCGCCCGTGCAGCGGTAGCGGTAGTCGCGCGCGAGGTCGGGCCTGCGCGCGGCCATGTAGAGGGAAACCAGCAGCTTGAACACGGAGCCGGGCTCCACGCGGCGGGCGATGACC
>CALMJO010000123.1 GCA_937864375.1 uncultured Spirochaetota bacterium | reverse complement strand
AATGTAGATGACCATGCCGGAGCCAAGCCATACCGCGAGGCGCAGCCAGTTCTCAACCGGCAGCGAGAACATGAGCATGAGACAGAGCAGCATCCCGAGGATGGGTACAATCGGCACGAATGGCACGCGGAAGGGGCGCGGGAGCTCCGGGTGCGTACGGCGCACCACGAGTATCGCGGCGCACACGATGACGAAGGCGAGGAGGGTCCCAATGTTCGTGAGCTCGGCGAGCACCCTCAGGGGAAGGAAACCCGCGAGAAGCGCCACAAAACCGCCGGTGAGCAGGGTGGACTTCCAGGGCGTGCGGAACCTGGGGTGCACGGCGCCAAAGAAGCTCTCCGGCACCATGCCGTCGCGCGCCATCGCCAGCAGCACGCGGGGCTGGCTGAGCATCATCACCAGGAGCACCGAGGTCATGCCGGTGATGGCCCCTATGGAAACGAGCACCTGCGCCCAGGTAAGCCCCACCGCGCGGAACGCCTCGGAGACCGGCGCGTCGATGTTGATCCGGTCGTAGGGCACCATGCCGGTGAGCACGGCGGCGACCGCGACGTAGAGCACGGTGCAGATTATGAGCGAGGCGATTATGCCTATGGGCACGTCGCGCCGGGGGTTCTTCGCCTCCTCCGCATGGGTGGAAACCGAGTCGAAGCCTATGTAGGCGAAGAAGATGATGGCCGCCCCCGCGAGCATGCCCAGGGGCACCCCTCCCGGACCGGACTGGCCCAGGACGGTGGTTCCAAAAAAGCTCACCCCCGAGTAGCCAAAGGGCGCGAACGGCTTCCAGTTTTCAGGGTTGATGAAAAAGCATCCCGCTACCAGCACGAAGAGCACCACCGCAAGCTTGATCCCCACCATTGCGGTGTTGAATCCGGCGCTTTCCCTTATTCCCTTCACCAGTATCGCGGTGATGATAAAGGTGATGACGATCGCCATGACATCCACGTAAGAGCCTGTTGCCATGAACGAGCCCGTTGCCGGGTCAAAGTCAAAGGGCGCGTGCGCGATCGCCCGCGGGAGGCTCAGGCCCGCTATTCCCATGAAGCTCTGGAAGTAGGCCGACCAGCCGTGCGCCACCGTCGCGCTCGTGACCGCGTACTCGAGGACCAGGTCCCAGCCTATGATCCAGGCCATCATCTCGCCCAGGGTCGCATAGGCGTAGGTGTAGGCGCTTCCGGCGACCGGCACCATGGAGGCGAACTCGGCGTAGCAGAGCGCCGCGAAGACGCAGGCCATGCCCGACACGACGAAGGAAAGCATGAGGGCGGGTCCCGCCTTGTCGTGCGCGGCTATGCCCGTGAGCACGAAGATTCCCGTCCCTATGATGGCCCCTATCCCCAGGCTCGTGAGCGATACCGGCCCGAGCGCGCGCCGGAGCCTGTTCTCGCTGGCCATTTCCTCCAGGATGAGCTTGATGGGCTTGCGCGTGAAAAGATGTTTCATGGCGTTGTCCTTATATTGAATCGATTAATGAACGCAAAGACGTGTAAGAAAGGGAGATGGGGGGATGGAAGAGATTGAGGGGATGGATTTGGTTTTTTCATTTTATTATAACACTCCTTGCCTGCATGTGTGCTCTTCGAAAAAGACCACCCAATCTTTTATCCCCCTCATCTCTTCAAATCTCCCTATCCCCCTTTCCGTTGCTTTTGCCCGTCATTCAAAGTGCCTTAACGCGTCCGCGGCGGAGAGGCGCGCCGCGCGGCGCGCGGGAAAGTACGCCGTCGCCGCCGTGATGGCCAGGATGAGAAAGAAATTTCCCAGCACGGATCCCGCCGTTGGCAGGAAGTAGAGGTGCCGGTCAACGAGCAGGATGGAGAGCACGCTCTCCGTATTGATGGTGAAAAGGGCCATGATCCACATGAGGAGGAAGGCGAGCGCGATTCCAGCGGCGGCGGCGATGGTCGCGAGCGAGACGGTTTCGGCGATGAAGAGGAGCCGCACGTCGGCGCTCTGCATGCCTATGGCCCTTACGGTGCCGATCTCGCGCGTGCGCTCGCGTATGGTCATGCGCAGGGTGTTCACCACTCCTATGAGTATGATGAAGAAGAGGATGAGGACCGCCAGGAAGGTGACGAGGTTGAGCGCGTACTCCAGGTCCAGCACCTGGCTCGCGCTTTCGTACATGGTGCGCACGTCCACCGAGGGTCCCCTCCAGCGCGAGCGTGTCATGGCGGCGATCTTTTTCTCGAGACCGTCATGGTCGGGGGTGCGCGGGAGCAGGCGCCACTCGGGCGCCAGGAGCGGCGCGAGCGGGTCGGAGGCGTCGAGCACCGATTCGCGCGCGGGAGACGCGGGAAGCGTTCCCTTGTACGCTTTATAGAAGGAAAGCTCGTTCAGGAGCGCCAGCTCACGGGGCCTGTTCGCTCCCGGGCGGTGAACGGCGCCCACCGTGCACTCGAGCTCGGCGGGCTTCGTTCCGAATCGGGCAGGGTAGCGCAGTACGAGCCTGTCGCCGGGGGCGAGCTTGAGCTTTTTCGCGGCGCCCTCGGGCAGGATGATCCTGTTCTCGGCCCTGGCGTCGGGAAGCTTTCCGGAAACGACGGTGAGCGCCTTGCGCGTCGCCTCGAGGCCCTGTTCGTCCGAGGAGTGCCCAAGGACGAGTACCGGCGATTCGGCCCCCCCGGCCGCGGCCGTGCCCTCGATGAGCGCGAGGCCGGGCTTGAGCGCCGCGTGTATGGCGTCGGCCTGGCGAATCGCGATGCGAGGATCTTCGACCTTGTTGAAGACGACCTGGAGCGCGCCGGTCTCCCACGGCTTCATGTTGATGATATCCTTGAGGGAGGACAGGCCCACGAATATGGCGAAGCTTTCGAAGATGTTCGCGGGCCGGATGATCGCCGCGACCGTGAAGCGCGCGCTCTGCTCCTGGCCGCTCACGGTCCTGAGCTTCGCGCGTAAAGTGTCGCGCACCTTCGCGTTAAGCAGCTTTGCCTTGTCCTCGTACACGACCACTGGATTCTCCAGCGTGCCGTTGAAAAAATCGTCCGCGGAGCCGTCGATGAGCGTGCCCGCGAAATATTCGCGGTTCTCCGCGTTGTCGACGATGCCCACCATGATGGAGTTGTCGCTCTTGCCGTTGCCCACGATACGCGTAAAGATGCCGATTGACTCGTTGATTTCCTTTACGTTTTCGGTGTGCGCACGGATGACCTTCTCGAATCGTTCCCTGTCGCGGATCACGCGCCGGTACTGGCTGCTCTGCTCCATCGTGGAGACCTCGACGTGCCCCACCATGTAGACGATCATGCGGTTCAGGATGTTGTCGGAGATTCCGTGCGCGAAGGAGTTCGCCATCACCAGGATCATGACTCCGAATGCTATGGCGCTTCCCAGGAAGATGCTCCGCCGCTTTTGCCTCATGAGATTTCGCAGCGCCAGCTGCATTATGAGCTTCATGGCGCCTCCTAGTCGCGCGCGATGGCTTCGAGCGGGGTGATCCGCCGCGCCACGCGAATGGGATAGATGGTCGCGAACACCGTGACGGCCGCGAGCTCCACGACGCCCGTGAAGATGTCCCAGAAGTCGAGCACGGGATGGAAGACGCTCCCCCCGAAGAGGAGCTGGAGTATCTTGTTGGTGGTTGTGATCTCGAGCGCTCCGAGCACGTAGACGCTTATTACGCCCGCGATGATGCCCGCGCCCCCGAACAGGAACGACAGGAAGGCCGTCTCGCTGAAGAACATGACGGCGATGAACGACTTGTGCGCGCCCACGGCGCGCATCATGCCCAGCTCAGTCACGCGCTCCATGGCCGCCATGGAGAGGGTGTTCATGATGATGATGATCGCGACGAAGAAGATGAAGATCACGAAGACGAAGAGCGCCGTGCGTATGATCGTCGCCATGTCGGCGAGCTGGCCGGTGGCCTTCTTCCAGGTGACGGCGCGCGCGTCGGCGCCCGCGGCCTGGAGCGCATGGTTTATCCGCGCTACGTCGCGCGACAGCGCGCGGTCGTCCCTGAGCTTGACGAAGACCACGTTGTAGGCGCCCGCGTCAAGGTCCAGGTTCTTCTTCACGATCTTCTTCCCGATCAGGTTCTCCACCCGGTAGACGTTCGCGCCCGTGTCGGCGGGCTTCACCACGGCCGCGTCGCCAAAGAGCGAGTCTTCGAGGTTCTCCGCCTGGAGGATCGCCTTTTTCTCCTGCGTGATTTCAACCGCGGCGTCGTCGGCCGTCACGTAGTGAAATGCCTCGCGGAAGGACTCGATGTCCAGGATGTTGAAGTTCTCCCAGTAATCGTTCAGGTATTCGTACTTCACGATGCCGCGCACGGGTACGCGCACGTCCACCGTGGTGTTTTCGCTCGAGGAGCCCATGAGCACGACGTCGCTTCGCACCGGGAGCCTCTTGATGTTTTCCTTCGCCTCGGGAGTGAGGGTGTCCGGATTGAGCTTCCCGCCCTCGGGGACCACCCAGAAGTCCTGGCGGTCGTACATCTGCTTGCGGCTCCCTGTCGTGACGAGAATGCCGCGCTCATTGTTCTTCATGAGTCGGCCCTCCAC
>CALMJO010000122.1 GCA_937864375.1 uncultured Spirochaetota bacterium | reverse complement strand
CTTCTTTGCAAGTCGTACCAATTCCCCCGGCATGAGAGCGGGAGCGTCGGCGGCCACGTGGGATGCCAGCTCACGAGCGTCCGACACGAGGTCCGACGCAAGTTCAGGGTCGCTCCTTCCAATATCCGCCACCATCCCGTACACGAGCTCCGAGAGGCGCACGGAAAGCTCCACCGCCTCCGATTTCCCGAACGCATCCAGCGAGCTTTTCATCCATGCGTCCTCTCCCGTTCGCAGTTGCTTCGATTTTTCATCCCACGCGCGCGTCCCGGCAAGGAGACGCCGCCCGGCATCGCGGCGCCACTGCTTCCACTGCTGCCCGCAGGCGCGCTCCATTGCGTCCCACTGCCGGCCTCCCCGTCCGACGATTCTTGTCATGGTCGCGTCCCAGCGGTCCCTCTCCAGGCGCAGGCGATCGAGCTCCCGTTCCCAGGTGAAGGCCTGCAATGATGCGTACTGGGCGCGGGCACGGTCATTCACCCCCTCGCGCAGAGTCAACAGCTCCGCGAATCGCATCCCCGCCGCCGGATCGTCCGCATCCGCCATGCGGTCAAGCTCCCTGATGTCCTCGAAGCCGAATCCCTCGAGGATACCGGCGTATTCGGTCATCGCCTTGCGGTATCCCCTGTACTCCCTGCCGATCCCCGCCGCGGATTCCTCCGCGCCGGTCCCGGCCCCTGCGGCGATCTCATGGAAGAGCGATTCCTGCGCCCTCAGCACCACGGCCTCGTCGAACCCCTGGTCCTTTTCATCGCTCATCGATGCGGTATAATCCATGTAGCACCTCAACGCATCCAGCCTCCTTCCCTCGAGGTGCGATTCATACGCGGAGAAGGCGTCAGACGCGTTCCACACGCGCACGCGCGGTCCCGTCTCCCCGAAATCATCTTCAAGAAGCGCCGATTCCGTCGAGAGCATGCCTGCGTCCAAAAGCTCGGGGTCTCCTCCGGCGCTCTGCACCATGCAGTCAAGGTCCTCTTCCCTCAGTTCCGCGCCCCCTGCGGCGGCGAGCGCGCGCAGCGTCGTCTTGAGGCTTTTCTTCCGGAGCGTGACGACGTTTCCCTTCTCGTCGCGGTATTGGACCACGCCCGCCGCGGCCTCATCCTCGAGGCTCTGCACATGGGTGATCTCCGCGCACTCCAGCCGCGCCTTCTGCATGGCGAGCTTCTTCTCGCGCAGAAGCGCGCAGGCGTCGTTGATCTTTTTCACCTGCGCGGAGGCGTTGTCCAGGTGCGCCCGCGCCTTCCGGTAATCGTCGTCCATGCTGCCTATGATCTGGTCGATTCCCTTTTCGGTTTTGCGCAGCGCCAGCCGGAATCCCTTCAGCACGGCCTTGAGCGGCTTTCGCATCCAGTCCCACTTGACGGCATCGAGCTTGTCCTCCCATCGCCTGATCGAGTTCCTGATCTTGTGCATGCTGTCGTACAGCACGAGAAACGCGCTCCCCGCTCCCAGGTGCCGGGACCAGCGCGACACGTTTTCCCTGTAGAGCAGGTACTGTCGGGAATAGCCCGAAAATGCGGTATGGAGCGCGCCCCCGTCATAGATGCGCTTCGTCTCGTCTCCCGCGTACGCGCCCTCGAGAAAGCCGGTGAGCTCGTGCGCCATCGGATCGAATCCCTCGCTCACGCAAAGCATTTCCACGAGGGGCCGCATGCAGCTCCAGGGCTGGGTTTTATACACGTCCTCCGCGTTCTCGTCGTACCAGTTAGCCGCGCCGGACAGGTCGTTTTTCGTTACAATCGGGGGAAGGATGTAGCGCATCATCCCGGAGAGCACCGAATCGAAGGGCTTGTCGAATCCCTTGCTCGAGAGCTTCGTCACCGAAAACGCATAATCGCGCTGCATGAGCCAGTCGAGGAACTCGTCGCGCGCCTGCGCGTTGCCCTCGCCCTCCCTGGCCGACAGCACCCGGTCCTTCGTCTCCCCGTACTCGGCCCTTGCGCGCTCGTAGGCTGCCATGCGCGCGGCCGCCTCGTCCCGCACGACCTGCGCCGCCTTCGCGACGCGATAGGCCCTGAGCGCCTTTTCGCGCAGATCGTTTTCAACGCGCAGGTAATCCGCGTCATCGCGCACGCTCCGCGCCCCGGCGCGCCGAACCTCGTCCTCCCGCGCGCGCAGGCGATCGATGCACATGCCGTACATCATGCGCGCCTCCCGAAGCCGGTCCGCCGCGTCGATCGCGGCCGGGTCCGCGCCCGCAGACTCGTCGGCGTGGTCCGACGACCGGTACAGGTAGGCGCCGGACGCGTACTCGTACACCGCCTGCTCCGCGTCCAGCGCGCGCTGCGCCGCTTTAAGCCTTTCATACAGGGCGCCGATCAGCTCCACGCGGTCGAGGTACTCGTCCTGCCGGGCGCGGTACGCATCCTCGCGCGCGCGCTCGGACTCGAGGGCGGTTTTAAGCGCCGCCCCCGCGAGGGTGTGCTCCTCCTTCGCCCGCTCATACTCCCCGCCCGCCATGTATCCCTCGGGACCGAGCGTGATCAGGTGCAGGATTTCTCCCAGCGCGCCGATCCTCTCCTTCGACTGCTGCCGCTCCGCGAGCGCCGCATCGAGCTCCGCGCGCCGCGCGGACACGGCTTCCGGGTCCCGCGAATCGAACCCCGCCTTGATGCGCGCCGCGACCTCCTCGGCCTTCCCGTCCCATTCTATCGCCTCACCGTCGGCGCCTGTCCCCGTTTCCGCGTTGTACGCCTCGCGGTAGGCGCGTATCAGCGCACCTGTGTCCGCGGCCCGCGAACCAGCGCCGTCTTCCTCCAGCGCATCGAACGCCGCCTCTTCTATCCCGGCCGCGAGCTTCAACCGGGCGAGGGCCAGGGTGAGCTCGTTCATGGAATCCAGGAGCGCATTGTCCAGCGCGTGTCCGTCAGCTTCCAGCGGGACATACCACATCGCATTGCTTCCGGCCCCGTCGGCGACGAGCGCTTGTCCCTCGAGACGCAGCGCGCTCAGAGGACACTGTCCGTCGGCCGCGAACGCGGCCATGACCGCGTCGGGCACCCGGTATTCCGTGTCCGATATTTTCCGAATGACCCTGTCCGCGGCGTACCGCGCGCGCTCCTCGTCCGAGATCTTCCCGTCGCCGTCGTCGTCCCTGGGAAGCTTTTCGGCGCTCCCCGCCACCGTGAAGCGCGCGTCTCCTCCCCGCTCCACGAGCTTGCCAATGTAATAACTCCAGCCGGCCGCCGCATCGGCCCACGCCGACCGGAAGTCCGCGGCGGCGCTCCCTCCCCTGAGCGCATATTCCAGGAGCGCGGCCGAGTCCTCGGCCTGGGCGAGCAATGACGCATAACGCGCCTGGAGCGATCCGTACACGCCCCCGGGATCGTCGTCGCTCCCCGCGATCCTTTCCGCGAGCCTGAGCGACGCGGCATGGGCGCCCGCGGCCGTGCACGCGAGCGCGCACCGGTTCACCGTGTCGAGGTGCGCATAGGGCGAGAGCCCGTCGGGCAGGGCAGCGTAGGCGCGAATCCGGTCCGCGGTCGCCGCGTCCTCTATTTTCCGGGATTCCAGGTAAGCCTCCACGTCCATTCCGGGTTCAAAGCGCAGCGCACCGGCGTAGGCGCGCGCGTCATCGCGAAGCGCGCTCCTGAACGATTCGTAGTTTTCATCGGACGCGACCAGGCCCCGCGCCGCGAGGTACTCGTCGGCACCGCCGGATTCGCCGCTCATGAACGCAGCGAAAAAATCACCGCGCAGGTACAGGAGCGTCCCGGCGGGGTCCAGCTCTCCCTCGACGAACGCGGGCGACGAAGACGCGACCGCCTCGTACAGGCGCGCATAATCGACGCCCGGCGATGACGCCGGTTGCAGGATTTTAAACTCCTCCTCCAGCGCCTCGAGCGGAGGCAGCGTCCCCGCCGCGATTTTTCCGCGGCAGAACCGCACGAACTCTATCGCCGTCCCGAACTCCCGGTAGTCGTCCGCGAGCGTCTCCGCGCCCGCCAGTCCGCGCGCCACCGATTCCCCGGAACGCTGCAGGTACACGAGCCTCGCGAAATCCGCGTATCCCGCAAGCTCGCTGTCCTTAAGCGCCCCCGGCTCGATTCCCGACGCCCGCAGGAAAGCCGCGAGCCATGCATCGAGAGTTCCCTCGACGTGCACGTCCAGAGCGCGCGCTATGCGCGCGCGCATGTCATACGGCACAATCCTCTCCTTTACGCGCGCTGCAAACTCCTCGTCGGCGCGGCCGGTCCCGCTCGCAAGCGCCTCGAGGTATGCGTCCACGTCCCCGCTCCAGGCATTCTCCGGGTCGGCAAGATAGTCGTACGCGCAACGCTGTACGCGCAGGTCATCGCGCGCGCTTCCGAGCGCGTCGATCAGGGCCGCAAGCCCGCCGGGTGAGCTGACGGGAACCAGCGACTCCAGCGCGCCGATCTTCCCGTCAAGGAGGGCGATCATTTCATCGATCGCATCCGTCCCGCTCCCGGCGGTGAGCGCCCCCTCCTCCAGCCCGCGGCTGAGCTCCACCACGCGCCCGAGCGTGTCCAGCAGGGCGCGCGCCTCCCCGGCCACGCGCTCCGCTTCCGCTTTTCGCGCCTGTGCATCGGTGACCGATATGTTCCTGTTGAGGGAAATAACCTCGGCCCTGTGCAGCGCCGCATACCGGTTCCGTACTTCCGCGAGCGCGTCGCGCACTGCCCCGGGAATGTCATCATCGCCTCCCCGTGCCGCCCAGGCCGCGAGCTTTTCCCCCGCGTCGCGCAACCGCTCCAGGCTGCCGCCGCCCTTCACGAGCGCGACAAGCTCCTCGTAGACCACGCCCGCCCCCGAGGCGACACGCTCGAGGATGCCGCGGCGCATTGCCGCCTCGCGCTCCCTGGAGGCTCCATACTGCCCGTCCGCGTATCCGGAAAGCGCCGCGAGCACCCCAGCGCGCTCCGTCAGCCCTCGCGTGAATCCCTCGTGCTGAAACAGGAGCGTTTCCTCCGGAGACGAGAGCGCCGCGAGGAATGTGGCGAGCCTCAGGTATTCATCCACGCTCATCCCGGACCCGGCGCGTTGCGCGCCGTCGGGGCCCGTGTGTTCCGCCAGGCGCGCGCCCCATTCGGCGATCACCGCTTCCGCGGTCCCGTCCGCGATCATCCCGGGGAGGAGGACCGAATACAGCTCATGCGCGTACCCGGCGGTCGCTTTTTCCCGCTCCCAGCCTGCAATGAACTCGTCCCATGCCGCGCCGCGCGCCTCCGGCGGCAGGCCGTTCATGCGCGCGATCTCATCCTGGAATTCGCCGGTCCCCGCCAGGGCTATTACCGTCTCCCAGGCATAATACTCGTTCAGATCGCCCTCGTTCGCGAAGCCACGCGCGAACGCCGCATCGCGCCCCTCGCAGAGCCCATCCAGCAGCGCACCGTGTCCCTCATTCCTGTGAGCCTTGAGAAATTCCGTGATGAGCCCGGCCGCCGTAACATTTCCCCTGGCCGCGGATTCCGCGAAGCGCTCGCTGACCTTATCCTGTTCCCCTCTTATCCAAGCCCGGCTGTACCGGGTGGCAAAGGTAATTTCCTCGTTCGAGCTGAAATCCGTGAGCAGGTAGCTCGCCACCTCCTTCGCGCGGGCCCATGCGCTCCCGACCGACTCGCGCGTTTCCACGAGCGCCCCCATGAGCGCATCCCGGCGGGCTTCCCTTTCGCGCGCTATCGCCTCTTCGAGGCTTGCATTGCCGTTCGCCAGCAGGTCGGTCCTCCAGAGGGAAAAGAGCCTTTCCGAAATTTCACGCTCCCCGGAGGACGCAAGCTCCGCGGGCCCAAGCCGGTCGCCGGAGCACCGCCCAAGGTTATACAGCGCCGCCGGATCGCCCGCCGCCCCCGCTTGGATCATCGCGGTAAGCTCACTATACTCCATCCGCGCGAGAGGGACTCCAGCCGGCACCCCCTTTACAAGCTCGAACACCGTCGCATCCCCGCCCCGCAGAAGTGCCGATTCCAGTTTCTCGTAACGGTCGCTCGCCATGACGAGCGCCTCGTGCGCCGCTGCAAGCCTCTCGTTTGACCCGTCCATGTACCAGGGGTCCGCCCGTTCAATCGAAGCGAAGACCTCGTCCGCGCGCCGGAGAATCGCTCGCGCAAGCTCCCCGGGGCCCCCGTCCCGGGCAGCACCAACCGTCATGGCCAGGGACGTCCGGTTCGCCCGGTAGCCGGCCACAGTGCCGTCGCCTTCCAGCACGCCGATCGCATCGGCAATGCGCCGCGAATAGTCGTAGGACGAGCGCACCCTTTCATCCAGGCTCATGGCAGAATAGTACGCCTTCACCCTCTCCATCAGCCGGCTCTCCCCCTCCACCCCCATCCTCTCCATCTCGCTCACCTTCTTCACGAGCGCCGTAATCTCCTCGAGCAACAGCGCCCGCGAATCCGGGTTGTCGAGATACATGAGCTTCGCGTTCGCCGCGCGGTAGCGCTCCTCGGCCCTGTCGAAACCCGCCTGCGCCGCCGCCATGGCCTCCTGCGCGTCCGCAAGGTCTTCCCCGGCATTCGTCACGCGGAGCATGAAGACGCCGGCAAGCTCCTCCTCCGCCCGGGCAAGCTCCTGCTTTCTCAGGTCGCGCTCTTCCCTCGCCTCTTCGCGCATCAATGCCTGTGCATCATCACTGGTCCTCCCCGCGCCCGCGGCCGCGTACTCGTACACGCGCTCGGCGACCGCGAGACGGTCCTTCCAGTATTCCTCCTCGATCCGCAGCTTTTCGAGGTCGAACTCCGCCTTCGTCATGAGATAGGGGTCGCGCCCGTCGGCCACGTCCCCCTCGAACACCACGAAGGGAGTGCCCGCCGCATCGACCTCCGTGTAGACCACGCGCGACGTTGTTGACGAAGCACCGGAGAGCAGCCCGCCCGCCCCGGCGCCTCCCGCGTATTCCAGGTGAAGC